>JBASRI010000635.1:0-3446 GCA_049273755.1 Thermoanaerobaculia bacterium | reverse complement strand
CTCATGGCGTCGAGGGCGTCGGCGTCGGCCGGACGGCGGCGGGCAGGCGCTTGGAGAAGAAGCGGGTGACGGCGCGGGCGATCGCGTCCGCCAGGCTCTGCTGAAACTCCGGGCTCTTGAGCCGCTTCTCCTCCTCGGCGTTCGAGATGAAGCCGACTTCGACCAGCACCGCGGGCATGGTCGCGGCGACGAGGACGCGGAACGGCGCCTGCTTGATGCCGCGGTTGGCCGTGTCGGAGAGGGCGTTCAACTCGACCTGGATCGCCTCGGCGAGCTCGCTCGACTCCTTCAGGTGCGCGCTCTGCGCCAGGTCCCACAGGATGAAGTCGAGGTTGGGATTTCCGGTGTCGGCCGCCGGCGCGGAAGAGGAGCCGTTGCCCTGGTTCTCCCGGCGCGCCACTTCCTGGGCGATCTTGTCCGACGCTTCGAGCGAGAGGTAGTACGTCTCCGAGCCTTTGGCCGAGGCCGAGCGCGAGGAGTTGGCGTGGACCGAGAGGAAGAGGTCCGCCTTCTCGTGGTTGGCGATCGACGTGCGGTCGTCCAGGGAAAGCAGCAGGTCCGTGTCGCGCGTCAGCACGGTGCGGCAGGCCAGGACATGCGGCAGCATCCCCGCGAGCTTGCGCGCGATCTCGAGCGTCACGTCTTTCTCCTGGACGCCCGCGGGGCCGATGGCGCCGGTCTCGGTGCCGCCGTGGCCGGGGTCGATGACGATCGTCAGGGGCGCCAGCGCGGCCGCGGCGGGGACGGCGTTCTCGACCGCCGCAGCGACGGGCTTGCGGCCGACCTCGACCACGAGCCGTTCGGGCGAGGTCAGAGGATAGGCGCGCGCGGAGAGCCCGGGCTCGCGAAACTCGATCGAGGCGGTGTCACCCGAGAACCGCACCGCCGAGACGAGCGGGTCGTCGTACTTCTTCTCGGGGAAGGGAGGGTCGATCTTCGTCTCCGGGAAACGCACCTGGAAGCCTGACTCCTTCGCCGAGATCGCGGTCTTGGCCGCGGCCGAAAGGCGCAGGACGACCTGCGTGGTCGGCGCGACGTGGACGACCGCGACCTCGATGACGATCGGCGGCGGCCCGGCCGGCGAGAGCGTCCACGTCTTTTTCGCCGCGTCCCAGACGCCGGCCGCCCCGGCCAGCGGAAAGAGGATCTTCTCCAGGAAGTCTGCCGGAGCGTAGAGCGCGCCGTTGACCATCCGCGCGGGCCCCGAGATCGGGACGATGCGGCGGTCCAGGGGAACCTGCGCCGTCCCGGGACCGACCAGGACCTGGTGCCCGAAGCCCGAGATCGTGAGGGTGCCGGTCGTCGTGTCCGGCGCGACCGTGAAGCCGAGGGCGCGCGCGGCGTCGGAGATCACGAACTCCTTGCCCGCGAGCGTTCCGACCGGGTGCGACTCGCCCTTCCACAGGATCGTGGCGCGCTCCTCGGCCCCGGCGGGGAAAGGAAGGCTCGAAGCGAGAAGGGCCAGGGCCGCGGCGAAGGCGGCGATGTGTCGTTTTCTCAACCGGTCGTCGGCGGATCGTTGGTCGCGCGCGCTCTGGAAGGGTAGCACGTCGCAGCCACGTAGATCTCCGCGGTCGGGTCCGCGTGGCCCCCGAGCCAGAGGTCTCGGATCTCGAATCCCGCCAGCGAGAGCGTGTGGCGCACCTCGCTCTCGGTGTAAGGGCGGACGCGGCCCGGGCTGCGCACCTCGACGGTCGCGCCCTCGACGAACGAGCGCGTGTAGAACGGCGAGAGGTAGTTTGGGAACTGCGTCACGAGGGTGCCTCCGGGCTTGAGCACGCGCCTGGCCTCGCGCAGGTAGAGGAAGGCGTCTTCGCGCTCCAGGTGCTGGAGCACGAGGAGGGAGAAGACGAGGTCGAAACGCTCCGGCTCGAAGACGGAGAGGAAGTCCCGGTTGCCGACCTCTCGCACATGCACATTCTCGAGCCCGGCGAGCCTCTGGCGGGCGAGGCGGACCATCTCGCCGCTGATGTCGACGGCCCACAGCTCCTTGACGCGGGGGGCCAGGTACTTCTCGACCCGCCCGACGCCGCACCCGATGGCGAGGACCGCGTCCCCGCCGCGGAGGTAGCGCGCGATCAGATCGGCGTCGGTTCGCGCGGTGCTCTCGAAGCTCTCCGCCGTCGCTCCCGTCAGGATCGCATCGTGCGCGTTGCGGTGCGCCGCGCCGTTCCAGACCGTCTTGTAGTCAATCTCGCCGCGACTGACGGCCGCGAGATACGACACAGCGCCTCGCGGCCCGTGCCGTTTCCACAGGTAACGAAGATGCGCGAACCCCCTCACCATCGCGCGGATTGTAGTCGCCGGCGCAGCGCCGAGGGGCCCCTTAAGAAGCCGTACCGTGACCCAAGAGGGATCCCTCGCTGCGCTCGGGATGACAAGAGTGAGGCACGACCTCGCCTGTTTGTCATCCCGAGGAGCGTAGCGACGAGGGATCCCTTTAGGAGCCGTACCGTGACTCGAAAGGGATCCCTCGCTACTCTCGGGATGACAAGAGTGAGGCATGACTTCGCCTGTTTGTCATCCCGAGGAGCGTAGCGACGAGGGATCCCTTTAGGAGCCGCACCGTGACTCGAAAGGGATCCCTCGCTACGCTCGGGATGACAAGCGCTCGGGAGTGCCCTACCCCGTCACTGCAGGAGCCGCTCGAAGCTCTTTAGGTCCTTCGACGTCTCGTAGAGCAGCTCTCCCGTCGCCACGGAGACGATCGAATAGCGCGGCGCGGGTCCGGGCGTGTCGTTCCAGGCTTCGATCGAGAGGCCCAGTCGCTGTCCGTCCTTCGAGTAGCCCGAGAGCGCGGTCAGGACGTGGGCGAGCTCCCGGTCGCGCATCGGCCGGCCGCTCGAGAGAAACGCGACTTCGCGCGCGGGCTCGTCCCGGTCCAGCGAAGCCATGACCGGAACCAGGTGTGAGGGGCCGGCGACCTCCACCCATGCGGCCGACTTCCCGTCGGGCGAGATGCGGAGCGACCCCGGCACGGGCAGGACCGGGATCGCGGTCTTGCGGACCTGCGAATCGCGGGTCGCGCCGGCTTTGGTCTCGACGACGAGCTGCAGCGCTCCGAGCTTTCCTTCGATGCGCGCGAGGCGCTCGACGGAGCCCCGGTTGACTCGCGCCTCCTGCGGGAACGCAGGCCCGCCGTTGCCGCGAATCGCGTGGAGAATTGCAGCCCGCGAGAACAGGCGAACCCCGACGGAGCCGTCCGTCGAAAGCGTCCGGACGCGCGCCCCGGCCGTCTTGACGCGCTCCTCGAGCTTCGCGAGCTCGTCCGGCTTGTTGAGCGCCAGGAAGTAGCGCCCGAGCGCCAGAGAGGCGCTGCCCGCCCGTTCCGCGGCCGAGCGCAGGACCTCCGGGTCCTCGGCCGTCTGCGCCAGTTGCAGCCAGGCCGCCGATTCCTCCTGCAGCGCCTGGAGCGAGGCGGACCGCTCGGGGTATCGGGCGCGCAG
>JBASRI010000633.1:0-9856 GCA_049273755.1 Thermoanaerobaculia bacterium | reverse complement strand
GTGGAGAGGCACCGACCGATTATGATCAGCCTGCGCGCGGGAGAGCAGCCGAATAAAATTAGGATAATAGCTATTTGCTCCTAAGTTTATATGCCAGCGGAGCCTAAGCAACCAACCGAAAAAGGGGTCTGGATTCTGGGCTGGGTCTCGCTCCTGACGGACGTCAGCTCGGACATGATCTTTCCCCTCCTCCCCGACTTTCTGACCCGCACGCTCAAGGCCGGACCCGCCGCGCTGGGCCTGATCGAGGGCGTCGCCGAGGCCACGGCGTCCCTGATGAAAATGGTCTCCGGTTGGTGGGCCGACCGGGCGCGGCGCAGAAAACCTCTCGTCGTGGCCGGGTATTCGCTCGCCGCCGCGGTCCGTCCTTTGATGGGCCTGGCGACGAGTTGGGGCCAGGTTCTTGCCATCCGATTCACCGACCGGGTCGGCAAGGGGATCCGAACCTCTCCCCGCGACGCGCTGCTCGCCGACATGGTCCCGCCCGAGAGGCGCGGGCGGGCCTACGGACTCCAGCGCGCCATGGACAACGCCGGCGCGGTCGTGGGTCCGCTGCTGGCGGCGTTTCTCCTGAAGTACGTCGTCGACGACGAGCGCTCGGTGTTCCTCCTCGCCGCGATTCCCGGCGTGGCAGCCGTTCTGCTCCTCGTCTTTCTGGTGCGAGAGACCCCGAAGGAGCGGCGGAGCGAGACCGGCGCCCGGGCCATCGTGGGGCCTCTGCCGCGGCGGTTCTGGATGGCGATCGGCATCTTCGTGCTCTTCACGCTCGCTGGCTCGACCGATGCCTTCCTGCTGCTGCGCGCTCAGGACGCCGGAATCCCCGTGTGGCAGCTCCCGGTGCTCTGGGCCGGGTTTCACGCCGTCAAGTCCGCGGCCGGCGTGCCCGGCGGGGCTCTGGCCGACCGGATCGGGCGGATCAAAACGATCACCGCCGGCTGGATCGTCTACGCAGCCTCTTACCTGGGTTTCGCGTTCGTAACGGGTCCGGGACAGGTCTGGGCCGTCTTCGCGTTCTACGCCCTCTTCTATGCCCTGACGGAAGGCGCCGAGCGGGCTCTGGTCGCGGACATCGTCCCCGCGGAGCTGCGCGGTCGCGCGTTCGGAGCGTTCCACGCAAGCGTCGGCCTGGCCGCGCTTCCGGCCTCGGTTCTCTTCGGCGTGTGGTGGAAGCTCTTCGGGCCCCGCGTAGCCTTCCTCATCGGCGCGGGGCTCGCCGCCGCCGCGACGGTCGCGCTACTCGCGTTCCGGTTTCGCAAGACCGAAGCTTCGCCGTAGCGGCGGGGTGTGGGGTCCGCGCCCCCGCCCGGCGGACTTGGGCGTCCGCCCCTACGGCGGTGCTAGGATTTCGGTCCATGGGTCCCGTCTGGCGCCTGATCAAGGGTCAAAAAGACATGTGCCACCGCTGCGGCCGGGAGATCGTGGACTACCCCGCCGTCGGCCGGGTCGTGAACTTCCAGTTCCAGCCCGAGGAAAAGTACTGCTGGGATTGCTACGCCTACCTCTCCCCCTTCGTGGACGACATCGCCCCCGAGTCGCAGGACCCTTTCCAGCCGGTGTCGAAGCCGGCGATTCCGTGACGGAGATTCTCGCAACTTTTCGCGGGTCCGACCTCGAGCCGATCGCCGCGAAGGTCCTCGCCGGCGAGCGCCTGTCCTTCGAGGACGGCGTGCGGCTCTTTGCGACCCGCGACTTTCTGGGCCTGGGGCGTCTGGCCAACCACGCCCGCGAGAAGCGCCACGCCAACCTCGCGTTCTACAACGTCAATCGGTACCTGAACCCCACGAACCTCTGTTGGGTGGACTGCGCTCTCTGCGCGTGGGCCAAGAGAGTCAACGAGCCCGGCGGCTACGAGATGGCGATCGACGAGTGCGTGGAGGAAGCCGGCAAGGGTTACAGCGAGGTCGTCACCGAGTTCCACATCGTCGGCGGGCTCCACCCGACCTGGCCCTTCGAGTACTACACGGGACTCATGTCGGCCCTCAAGGCGAAGTTCCCGGGCGTGCACCTGAAGGCCTGGACGATGGTCGAGCTCGACTGGATCGCCCGCGTCGGAAACCGCCCGGTCGCGCAGGCGATCCGCGAGCTCCACGCCGCCGGCATGGACTCCTGCCCGGGGGGCGGCGCCGAGATCTTCGCCAAACGGGTCCGCGACATCATCTGCACCAACAAGATCTCGGGCGAGCGCTGGCTCGAGGTCGCCCGCGAGTGTCACCTCCAGGGCGTGCGCACCAATGCGACGATGCTCTACGGCCACGTCGAGACCGCTGAGGAGCGGGTGGACCACCTCCTGCGCCTGCGGGCGCTGCAGGACGAGACGGGAGGGATCCCGGGCCTGATCCCCCTGGCGTTCCACCCCGAGAACACGCCGCTGGCCGACCTGCCTCCCTCGACGGGACAGCTCGACCTGCGCGTGATCGCCGCCTCGCGGCTGCTGCTCGACAACGTTCCCCACATCAAGGCGTACTGGATCCAGATCGGCGTGAAGCTGGCGCAGGTCGCGTTGTACTTCGGCGCCGACGACCTCGTGGGCACCGTCGTGGACGAGACGATCACGCACGCCGCGGGCGCGACGACGGCTTCGGGCTTGACGCGCACCGACTTCGAGCGCTTGATCCGGGAGTCCGGCCGCGAGCCTTACGAGCGCGACTCCGAGTACCGGCGCGTCGTTCGCGAGGGCCCGCGGGGGGTGCCGGTGCCCGTCCCGGCGTGAGCGTCGCCGGGCGCGGCCGCGTCCTTCTCGCACCGGCGCTGCTCGCCGCGGCCTGCTGCTCCACGGGCGGATACCGGACGAAGCCGCGTGTGGGAATGGCCGACGGCGATCCGATCGTCCAGATGGCGCCTCCCGCAAAGTTCAAGAGCCTCGACGCCCCTCTTTCAGTCCCGTTGCGGCAACACACGGACCCGCCGTTCGAGGCAGAAAAGGTCGTGGGCGTATCGATCTCGGACCCCCCGCGGATGTACCCGATCGGCCTGCTGGATACCTACGAGGTCGTCAACGACTCCGCCGGCAGCGTGCCCTACGTCGTGGCCCGGTGCGCGCTGACCGGCATCGCGGCGGTCTTCGACCGGCGCGTCGGAGGGCGCACGCTGACCTTCGAGAACTCGGGCGCCCTCTGGCGGGACACACTGGTTCTTCGCGACAAGGAGACCGGCAGCTACTGGACGCCCGCCACGGGCCGGGCGATCTCGGGCCCTCTCGCCGGAGAGACACTCGTAGGAATCCCCGCGCCTCTGACGACCGCCGAGGCCTGGCGGGAGCTCGAGCCCGAGACGTACTGTCTGGAGACCGGCGACCTGACCGCCGTTCCCCTACGGATCCGCCTGTATGCGGCGTCCTCGTGGCAGGGAGTCTCCGGCGAAAAGACCGAGGACTCGCGCTTTCCTCCCAAGGAGGAGATGTTCTACGTCGAGTCCGGCGGCGAGGCGCTCGCGTTCACGCCGAAGCAGCTTCGCGAGAAGAAGCGCGTCGAGACGACGCTCGGCGGCAGCGCCATCGTCCTCGAGTGGGACACCGGAGTGCGGGCGCCGCGCGCCTTCCGGCAGATCGTCGACGCGCGGCAGGAAGTCCCGGTCGTCTCGGCTTACTGGTTCGCCCTTCCGCTCCACTTCAAGACGGTGCGGACGCTGTAGGGCTCCCTGTCATCCCGAGCGCAGCGAGGGATCCCTTTGAAGTCACGAAGCGGCTACAAAAGGGATCCCCGTCGCTTGGCTCCTCGGGATGACAGGCGACGGCTTCGCTTCGCCTGTCAGTCCCCGGGCGCAGGGGCGATCTCTTCCTCCGTGCCGACCGAGAACTTTCTGTAGTCGCCGTATTCGGAAGAGATCTCGACGCGGCTGCCGAAGACCAGGAGAAGCCGCGCGGCGCCTTCGAAGCGGGCGAAGGCCGGCAGCCAGATTTCCCCGTTGACTTTGCGGCGCTGGAAGTAGCCATTGGCGCCACGCTGGAGCCGCGCGACGCGGGCGGGCCCCACTCCCAGAGTGTCGATAAGCCGGGTCTCCAGCCGGACGAGCTGGCGATCCTCCGCGTCGATCCAGGCGGTCCCCTGGAGCTTCTGGATGACCTTGCCCCCCTTGGTCACGGCCTCGTAACCGGGCCTCGGCGTAAACGTGACGACCACGGTGTCGCGGCCGTCGACGACTTCCCGCGAGGCGATGCGGATCTGGTCCATCCGGAAGACCTCGTCGATGACGGCCCTCTCCTTGCGCCGGTTCTCTTCTTCCTTGGCAAGGCGCCGAGCACGCGCCGCCGCGTCCTCCTCGGCGCGGATGCGGTCGCGCTTCTCGATTTTCGCCTCCTGCTTGTGGTCCTGCTCGGCGAGCTCCTTTTCCGAGAGCCGCTGGCCGTCTCGCGCGATCAGCCGGCGGTACAGCTTGCCCGGCTCCATGGAGGGATAGACCTCGTAGGTCTCGTTGCGGGACTTCTTGAGGCCGCCTCTCCCATCGAGGCGGCGCTCCGTGTATCTCTCGGTGAAGGTGTACTGCTCGAGGAGAGACTGGTCGCTCTTGAGGTTTTCCCTCACTTCCTCGAGGAAGGCCCGCTCGTCGGGGATCGCTAGTGCTAGTGGTAGAGGCGGGCCGTCGGCCAGGAGGGGCAGGGCAGCCGTGAAAACGATTGCGGCGCCGGCCGCAAACCGGGAAAAGCGGGGCATCAAGACCTTCAACGCGGCGTCCGGGCGCTCGAATTCCCGCGGTTCGACGCAATTCGGCGCCTCCGCGGCGACTGCATATAATCCCAAGGGCGGACCGGAACGCTCCGCCGTCAGGAGAGAACAACCGGATGGCTCAGGCGCGAGGGTTCCTCGGCTCATCGATCGGCCGCAAGGTCGTCATGGCCGTCACCGGCGCCATTCTCCTGGGTTTCGTGATCGCCCACCTGGTCGGGAACCTCCAGATCTACCTGCCAAATGGCCGGGAGGCGATGAACGCGTATGGACTCTTCCTGCGCCAGGTGCTGCACGGCTGGGCCCTGTGGCTGGTGCGCGGGATCCTCCTCGTCAGTGTACTCCTCCACATCTGGGCGGCCATCTCCCTGACGCTCGACAGCCGGGCCGCCCGCGGCGTCGGGTACCGGGAGCGCCAGTGGACGGAATCCACGTACGCCTCCCGGACCATGCGCTGGAGCGGTGTGATCATCTTCCTGTTCGTGATCTACCACCTCATGCACTTCACGTTCGGCAACGCGCACCCGAGCTTCATCGAGGGCGACGTCTACCATAACTTCATCGAAGGCTTTAAGAGCGTCCCGGTTTCGCTGTTCTACATCCTGGCGATGATCTTCCTGGGCCTCCATTTGCGCCACGGCATCTGGAGCATGTGTCAGACCCTCGGCGTCTCGCACCCGAAGTACATGCGGATCGCCCGCGCCGCCGCCTGGGCCTTCGCAGCAGTCATCGTCATCGGCAACGTCTCGTTCCCCCTGGCGGTTCTGGCCGGGGTGCTGAAGTGACGGGCGGAGGCAGAACGTCGTGAAGCTCGAAGCCAAGATCCCCTCCGGCCCGATCGAGAAGAAGTGGGAGAGGCACCGCTTCGACATCAAGCTCGTCAACCCGGCCAACAAGCGCAAGTACACGGTCATCATGGTCGGGTCCGGTCTCGCGGGGGCCGGCGGCGCGGCCGCGATGGCGGAGCTGGGCTATCGGGTCAAGTGCTTCTGCTACCAGGACTCACCCCGCCGCGCGCACTCGATCGCCGCCCAGGGCGGGATCAACGCCGCCAAGAACTACCGAAACGACGGGGACTCGGTCTTCCGGCTCTTCTACGACACCGTCAAGGGAGGCGACTTCCGCGCCCGCGAGGCCAACGTGTACCGTCTCGCGCAGGTTTCGGTGAACATCATCGACCAGTGCGTGGCCCAGGGCGTCCCCTTCGCGCGGGAGTACGGGGGGCTGCTCGACAACCGGTCTTTCGGGGGCGCGCAGGTCTCGCGCACGTTCTACGCCCGCGGGCAGACCGGCCAGCAACTCCTGCTCGGCGCTTACCAGGCCCTCGAGCGCCAGATCGCGGCGCAGCAGGTCGAGATGTACCCTCGGCACGAGATGCTCGAGCTCGTCGTCGTGGACGGCCGGGCGCGGGGCGTCGTCGTGCGCGACATGGTCACCGGCGAGATCGACACGCACCTGGGAGACGCCGTGTGCTTGGCCACCGGCGGCTACGGCAACGTCTTCTACCTGGCGACCTACGCCAAGGGCTGCAACGCGACGGCGATCTGGCGCGCCTACAAGAAAGGCGCCGCTTTCGCGAACCCCTGCTTCACGCAGATCCACCCGACCTGCATCCCGGTCACGGGCGACTACCAGTCGAAGACGACGCTGATGAGCGAGTCGCTCCGCAACGACGGGCGGATCTGGGTGCCCAAGAGGAAGGGCGACCAGCGCCCGCCGCGGCAGATTCCGGAGGACGAGCGCGACTACTACCTCGAGCGGATGTACCCGAGCTACGGGAACCTGGCGCCGCGAGACATCGCTTCGCGGGCCGCCAAGCGCGTCTGCGACGAGGGGCGCGGCGTCGGGCCCAACGGACGCGGCGTCTACCTCGACTTCGAGGAGGCGCTCCAGCGGCTGGGACGCGCCAAGATCGAGGAGAAGTACGGCAACCTCTTCGAGATGTACGAGCGCATCACCGGGGAAAACCCCTACGAAGTCCCGATGCGCATCTACCCCGCGACCCACTACACGATGGGCGGCCTGTGGGTGGACTACGACCTGATGAGCACGATTCCGGGCCTCTTCGTGCTGGGCGAAGCCAACTTCTCGGACCACGGGGCCAACCGCCTGGGCGCTTCGGCGTTGATGCAGGGCCTCGGCGACGGCTACTTCATCCTTCCCTACACGATCGGCAACTACCTGGCGAGCGTCAAGCTCGCCAGGGTTCCGGACGATCACCCGGAGGTCGCCGCGGCGGAGGCCGCCGTGGCCTCGCGCACGAAGCGGCTCCTCGGAATCAAGGGCAAGCGCACCTTCACCTCCTTCCACCGCGAGCTCGGCCACCTGATGTGGGACCAGTGCGGCATGGAGCGCAGCAAGCAGGGCCTGGAGCTCGCGCTCGGGAAGATCCCGACTCTCCGCCAGGAGTTCTGGAAGAACGTCACGATCCCGGGCTCGGGCCAGGAGCTCAACCAGTCGCTCGAGGTCGCGGGCCGAGTGGCCGACTTCCTGGAGCTCGGGGAGCTGATGTGCCTGGACGCGCTGGAGCGCGACGAGTCCTGCGGCTGCCACTTCCGCGTCGAGCACCAGCTGCCGGACGGCGAAGCCAAGCGCGACGACGAGAAGTTCTGCCATGTGGCCGCCTGGGAGTACACCGGCGAAGGAAGAAAGCCCAACCGCCTCGTCGAGCCGCTGACGTTCGAGAACGTGCCGCTGGCCGTCCGGAGCTACAAATGAAGATGACGCTCGAAGTCTGGAGACAGAAGGACCGCGGCTCCGAGGGGCGCTTCGTCCGCTACGAGGCCCCGAACGTCAGCCCCGACATGTCCTTCCTGGAGATGCTGGACGTGGTCAACGAGGGACTGATCGAGAAAGGCGAAGACCCGATCGCCTTCGACCACGACTGCCGCGAGGGGATCTGCGGCACGTGCGGCGTCGTCATCAACGGGCGCGCCCACGGACCGCGCGCGAAGACGACCGTCTGCCAGCTCCACATGCGGACCTTCCAGGACGGCGACACGCTGACGATCGAGCCGTGGCGAGCGGAGACCTTCCCGATCGTCAAGGACCTGATCGTGGACCGCGGCGCCTTCGACCGGATCATGGCGGCCGGAGGCTTCATCTCCAGCTCGATCGGCGGTGCGCCCGACGGCAATACGATCCCGATCGGCAAGGAGAACGCCGACCTGGCCATGGACGCCGCGGCCTGCATCGGCTGCGGCGCCTGTGTCGCCGCCTGCCCCAATGCCTCGGCGATGCTCTTCACGTCGGCCAAGGTCTCGCATCTGGCGCTGCTCCCGCAGGGTCAGCCCGAGCGCCGCAACCGCGTCCTGAACATGGTGGCGCAGATGGACGCCGAGGGCTTCGGCACCTGCACCAACCACGGCGAGTGCGAGGCCGTCTGCCCCAAGGCGATCCGCATGGAGTTCATCGCTCGCATGAACGCGGACTACGTCAGGGCGAACCTGATCTCCGGGCGGCGCAAGAGCGGCCTCTCCGAGGGGGGCGCGGGGTAGGCGCGATGGCCGACAAGAAGACCAGGACCGAGTCCGACACGATGGGGAAGATCGAGGTCCCCGCGGACCGATACTGGGGGGCGCAGACGGAGCGCTCGCTCCACCACTTCTCGATCGGCGGGGAGCGGGAGCGCTTTCCCCGCGAGATGATTCGGGCCTTCGGGATCCTGAAGAAAGCCGCGGCGATCGTGAACCGGGACCGGGGGGCTCTCCCCGCCGAGAAGGCCAAGGCGATCGTCCAGGCCGCAGAAGAGGTCATCGAGGGCAAGCTCGACGAGCACTTCCCGCTGGTCGTGTGGCAGACGGGCAGCGGGACGCAGACCAACATGAACGCCAACGAGGTCATCGCCAACCGCGCGATCCAGCTCCTGGGCGGCGAGATGGGTTCGAAGAAGCCCGTCCACCCCAACGACGACGTCAACAGGAGCCAGTCCTCCAACGACACGTTCCCGACCGCGATGCACATCGCGACCGTGGAGCAGATCCGGCATCGTCTGATCCCCGCCGTCAAGCGACTACGCGACACGCTCGACGGCAAGGCGAAGGCGTTCTCGGACGTCGTCAAGATCGGCCGCACGCATCTGCAGGACGCCGTCCCGATGACGCTCGGACAGGAGATCTCGGGCTGGGTCGCGCAGCTCGAATACTGCGTCGGCCACATCGAGGCGGCGATGCCGCACCTCTACGAGCTCGCGATCGGCGGCACGGCCGTCGGCACCGGCTTGAACGCGCCCCCGGACTTCGGCGAGAAGGTCGCCAAGGAGATCGCGAAGCTGACCGGACTCCCCTTCCGTTCGGCGCCCAACAAGTTCGAGGCGCTCGCGGCCCACGACGCCTTGCTCAACGCGCACGGCGCGATCAAGACGCTCGCCGCGGCTCTGATGAAGATCGCCAACGACGTGCGCTGGCTGGCCTCCGGCCCCCGCTCGGGCCTGGCCGAGATCCGCATCCCGGAGAACGAGCCCGGTTCCTCGATCATGCCGGGCAAGGTCAACCCGACGCAGGCGGAGGCGCTGACGATGGTCTGCGCCCAGGTCTTCGGCAACGACGTCGCGGTCACCGTCGGCGACGCGTCGGGCAACTTCGAGCTCAACGTCTACAAACCTCTGATCGTGTCGAACGTGCTGCGCTCGGTGCGCCTGCTTGCCGACGCCTGCGAGTCCTTCCAGGAGTACTGCGCGCGAGGGATCGAGCCGGACCTCGTAAAGATCCGCCAGCACGTCGACCGCTCGCTGATGCTGGTCACCGCTCTGGCACCGCGGATCGGCTACGACAAGACCGCCGAGATCGCCAAGAAGGCGCACAAAGACGGCACCACGCTCAAGGAAGCGGCGGTGTCTCTGGGTTACCTGACCGCCGAGGAGTTCGACAGGGACGTCAAGGCCGAGAAGATGGTGGGACCCGGGGAGTGACGATCGGAGTGCATGCACCTCCGACCGTCATCCCGAGGGCCGCAGGCCCGAGGGATCCCTTTAGAAGCCGCACGATGACTCGAAAGGGATCCCTCGCTGCGCTCGGGATGACAAGGACTCTTCTTCTCCCTCGGCGCGGTCAGCGCTGTCCCCTGTCATCCCGAGGCGCGCAGCGCCGAGGGATCCCTTTCTTAGCCATACCGTGACTTCAAAGGGATCCCTCGCTGCGCTCGGGATGACACGGACTCTTCTTCTCCCTCGGCGCGGTCAGCGCCGTCCCCTGTCA
>JBASRI010000600.1:0-10149 GCA_049273755.1 Thermoanaerobaculia bacterium | reverse complement strand
CCTAGATCCAAGTGGCGCGAAGCCAGGCTGCGGCAGCGGTCAGATCGACTGACGACACGAAATCGATCATGAAAGGGATCTGATCGATGGCGTCCATCGGGACGTCCGTACCGGGTGGGAAAATTGGCGCTTCCCGAAAATAGCGGTCACGAAGGAGTTGTCTGCATTCGTAATCGGCGATCCCCGAGACTCCATCGAGCATGATGCTCAGTAGTGGTTCGATCCACTGAGCGTCGCCCCAGTCCGGATCCAACTTGTCGATGTACTTGAGCGAAAGTCCCGTACCCAGCGAGAGCAGGACGACCTCATCGGTTCTCGGGCCGTCCGGGATTCGAGGATCCTGCGTCTGCGCCAGGGCGCACATCGAAGGGTTGGAAGCATAGACGCCGCCGTCAACGTATCCGTCGGACGGCTGGAAATAGGTGGGGGCGGCGCTCGTGTACAGACCAACCTTGTAGGCGAGCTGGTTGGCGTCGCTATCGGGACCTGGGAAGTTGTGAAAGAGTTTCGGCTTCCACGTCCGCCCGCGAGGATCGTCGGGGCCGCTGTCGAGGTCGAAAGACGCAATCAGGACGCGTTTTGCAAGGTTGCCTAGGGTTGTCGTTTCGCCCAGGAACGGCATGATCACCCGCTCCAGATTCGCGATGTCGTATTTGGCGCCGAAGATACTTCCCACGTTCGCAATCGCGCGAAACGCAGATCGATTGAATATCTCGGCCGCTCGAGTCACGTAGATATCGCGGATCTGAGCCAGGGACTTCCCAGCAGCGAGCGCCAGCGCGATGAGCCCACCGGTCGAAGTACCGGCAATGAGGTCAACAGCATCAAGCCAGCTTCCCAAGCCTGCCTCTTGGGAGAGACGCTGAAGCAAGATCACCGGGATGATGCCTCGGATTCCGCCCCCATCGATCGAGAGAATTCGGTATTTCGCCATCGCTACATCCCCTCTTCGCGCTCGTGAGGCAAGAGAGGGCTATGCCCCCTTCTCTCTCAATAGCTCCGCGCCGAGCGCGTCAGCGACCAGCTAAGAGGCGCAGCGATGAGCGGGTCCGCTCCAAGCGCCTGTCGATCCCCCGAGTGGCGATCGGCACCTCCGGAGCTCCACAGGGATGCTACACCCCGGCAGTCGGCCGCGGGTTCGTCACGGACGAGCCTCCCGCATCGCTCAATGAGCAGCCTCGGAGTGTCAACGTCATTCCTCGGGGACGGTTCGCTAAACCAAGAGTGGCGGCATTTCGTACCAACCCGTGACGGTGAGAGTTCATGAATCGCAGACGGTTCCTACAGAGCGCCTTGGCCGCCTCGAGCATGTCCCTCCTGCGCATTCCGGGCATACGCGGCGCGGGCTCGGCTCCGACCCCCAGGAGGATCCTCGTTCTCGGCGGCACCAGCTTTCTCGGACCCGCTGTTGTGCGGGCTGCCGTGATCGCCGGACACACGGTCACGCTGTTCAACCGCGGAATCACCAACCCGGAGCTTTTCTCGTTCCTCGAAAAGTTGCGCGGGCTTCGGAGCTCGACACCTGCGGACGAAAACTGGGCGGCCGTCGAGTCTCGCCGCTGGGACGCGGTCATCGACGTGTGGCCGTACGACCCGTCCCTCGCCGCTTCGGCCGCCAGGCGCCTCCGGGACCAGGCCGGACATTATCTCTACGTGTCTTCCATCGCTGCGTACGACCGGCGCGGGTTCGCCCAGCCCGACCTCCCGGAAGATGCGCCTCTCAATCCAAACGATCCCGCACTCCGTCCCTATGATCGCGGCAAGGCCGAGAGTGAAAGACGGCTGGAGACGCTGGTGGGCGGGAAGCTCACAGTCGTGCGCCCAGGGCCGATCAAAGGAGATCGGGACGATTCACCGGATCTCTTGGCGTGGCTGCGTCGGTCCCAGAGTGGCGGCCGCCACATCGGCCCGGGTACCGGCGACGACCATGTACAGATCGTCGACGTCAAGGATGTGGCCCAATTCCTCGTCCTGGCGATCGAGCGGTCGTTGTATGGGACGTTCAACCTTACCGGCGCCCCTATGACGTTCCGACAATTCGTGGAACGCTGCAACCAGGCAACCCGCTCTCGAGCGGAGTTTGTCTGGATACCCCGAGACTTCCTGCACCAGCAGGACCTCGATCCCGCACCCTTCAACTCCCCGACGATTCCCTCGTACCTGGGAAAGTTTCCGTTCTGGCACCCGGAACCGGAGCGCCGGGGGTTCTTTCAGATCAGCAGCCAGAAAGCTTTCAACGTCGGCTGGACGCAGCGCCCGTTTGCGGAAACGGCAGCGGATTACCTTTGGTCCTTCGACACGTTGGGTCCTGACTTCAAGTGGACAGACGAGCTCGCTCCCGATGTCGAAGCCCGAGTCCTTGAGCGGTGGATCAGCACGGGCTGAATTCGCCCTCCACCTCAAGTCCTGGTCGTTACCTCGGCCGCTGCGACGCCTACCTTGAAAAGGGCTCGCTGACAACGCGGGCCGATTCCGGAGGAATTGCTATGTGCTCGCGCCGCTGGGCGGCGGCCTCCTCTCCCAACAACCAACTCATAAGCCCTCTGCGGTTGGATTGTGAAATCTAACGCTTCCGCACGAAGGCGCTGGTGCTGCGGGGTTTTCGCGCCGGTACGACGCGACCCTCGAGCGCCGAGCGCGTCAGCGGCGAGCGGCGAGGCGCCGGCTTCCGAGTCGTGGCCTAACCCCGCTTAGCGGCGGCGAACGGCATGGTACAGGAGCAAGAGAACCACAGCGCCGACTACAGCCACGACGACGCTTTCGATGTTGAGCCCGCTGATTCCAGGCACCGGATGCACCCGGGCCACTCGTCCGAAAGTCTGGAAGAGCCACGCGCCGACGACCGCGCCGATGATGCCGAGGAGGATGTCCCCCGCGATTCCCTCGCCTCGTTTGTTGACGATCTTGCTGGCGAGGAACCCAGAGATGAGTCCGAGGACGATCCAAGCAACGAAAGACAAGGTGCCCTCCTTTTCTTGTGCAACTGCCCGGCGGGTTTCCAATCGGGCCCTCCTCGAGACGCCTCGCCCACACCTCCAGCCGGGAACTAAGGAACCAAAGCCTCAGTTGCTCGGCGGCTTGGCTTTGTCTTTCGCCTTTTCTTTCGCCTCGGCCTTGGGGCTCTCGTGCTTGGAGGAGAGAACCTTTCCGTTCCCGGCGTCCACCTGCACTTCTTGAACGCCAGTCTTGCCTTCGACCGCGATGTCGAACGAATACACGAGGCAGCCATGTTCAGCCTCAAGCTCCGCTTCCTTGACCGTGGCCTTCGACGAATCCTTGAGGCTAGCCAACGCCGCCTTTTGAGCCTCGTCCTGGCTGACCTTGGCCATCGCCGCGAGTTCGTCCTTCTTGGCGCCCTTTTTCGCATGCACGCTGCAGGGAACTCCAGCCGCGAGCAGCGTCGATCCCGCGAAGGCAAGCATTGCGAGCGAGGAAACCGTCTTCGACTTGTTCATTCTGACCTCCACCGAGGCATGCTACCTCGGGCCTGACCCCAGCGGCATTGTCGACAAGAGAACGGGGGTTTACCTTTCAAGTACCTCTATCCGGACCATCGGCGAAGACGTGGTCTAATTCATTCTCCCGCGCCCCCTCAGCGGGCAGCGAGGTTGTGTAGAAGCTCATGTCCAATCCGAAGAGCAGGCGGGGCGACAAAAAGAAGCAGAAACAGGGTGGGGTGCAAGGCGAACGCCCTGAAGACCAGAGTCCGAAGCGAAGGGAAGCCGAGTATCAGCATGGGCAGCGGCCCAAGCCGGACAAACACGGAGGTTCGGGTGCGGGCCGACAGCAGGGCGGCTCCGGCGCAGGTCGCGAACGCGGTTAGCTTTCTTGTCCCTCCAGCCAGTCCCCCACCTACCGAAGGCGGTACGGGCATGACCTCGTTCGCCAGGCTTGCCAGCCCCCGCGCCTGAGAGACCCCGACGAAATGGCGCGAATGCGCAATCGCTTCACGGACGACTACAATTAGATTCCGGGTAAGGAGAACAAGAAAATGTTTGGACATCGCTTGACGTCTCTTGCACCACCGGCATTCGCCCTCACGATGATTGTGGGAATGTCGCTGGCAGCGCCAGCGCAAGAGCGTCCCAGCCCGGCAGCACTCATTGCGGCCCAGCGCGACGCCATGGTCCGGCTGGCATACATGGACGGAGTGTGGAGAGGCCCTTCGTGGATCATCCTGCCATCCGGCGAGAAGCACACCAACACGCAGACAGAGAGGATCGGCCCGTTCCTCGATGGGTCGGTGAAGGTCATTGAGGGCCGAGGATATGGCCCGGATGGAAAGGTGACCTTCAACGCGTTCGGCACCATTTCCTTCGACCCGGCGACAAAGATTTACACGCTGCACTCACATGCGATGGGCAACGTCGGCGATTTCGTGCTGACCCTCGCACCCGATGGCTACACATGGGACATCCCCGCCGGGCCGATGACGATCCGCTACACCGCGGTTATCAAGGATGGTGCGTGGCACGAGGTTGGCGACCGCATCGTGCCCGGCAAGGACCCTGTCCGCTTCTTCGAGATGAACCTCAAGCGCGTAGGTGACACCGACTGGCCCGCCGCTGGCGCGATCAGCCCCAAGTGACCTGGTTGCCGATGGATGAGAGTCCGAAAGTGGGATGGTGGGAGCCTTCCTGAGGCTTCGGCTCCCATACGCTTCCGCCAACAGGCTGCGAGGGCCGTCGGGTGTCCGGTTCGACGCCGTGCTAAGCTGCGGGCTTCGCCGGGACAGAAAGATACAGATTGCGTAAGGTCGATCCTGAGAGAAGGAGCCTTGCAATGTCTCGATTCGCAAGAGGCGTCGGGAGCCTGAGTTGAGCACAACCCTCACGGCGCGCCGGTCGCCGAGGGCCCGGTTGTGGGGTCCCGCCGTTGCGCTCGCGGTGGCGACCGTATTTGCGAGTCCGGTCAGAGCTCTTCCCGCACCGCTTGCTCGAGCCGCGCGGCGCGCCAGCCTGTTCACCGTTTGCATGAATGGAGATCCGTGGCTCGACGGTGGTTTCGAGGCCACGGACCCGGTCACCCTGCTCAATCCCTACTATGTCGTGTTTTCCACCATCTGGGGGTCGTCGCTTTGCAACCTTGCGAACGCCATATGCACCGATGGCGAGGGCCCGCGCAACGGCCAATCCTGGGCGTGGTTCGGAGGCAATGACATCTCCGGGACGATTCAGGAGATCGACTACGCCGACCAGACCGTCACGATTCCCACGGGCGCTTCGTCGGTAACGCTCAACTACTATCTCCGAATCGGCTACGTGACGTTTCCGTACACGGACATTCTCGAGGTGAAGATCGACGGGGTGACGCAGCAGACGATCATCGAGCCGTCGACGGCGGACAGCACCTACACGCTGCGCAGCGTCGACCTCACGGCGTTCGCCGACGGAGCGGCGCACGTCGTGAGGTTCATCTACACGCAGAACGTGAGTGGCGCCATGAACCGAGCGGATTTCAACATCGATGACATTTCGCTCGACATCGTTTGCGCCACACCCACCCCCACGCCAACCGCCACTTCGACTCCGACACCGACTCCTCCGCCGACTTTCACTCCCACCCCGACGCGGACGCCGACACCGACCCTCACTCCCACCCGGACGCACACGCCGACGCGGACGCCGACACCGACTCCTGCGCCGACTCTCACTCCCACCCTGACGCCCACGCCAGGCTTGCAGGTCCTCGCGATCCAACCACGCTCAGGTCCAGCTTCCGGCGGCACGCCTGTCGTCGTTTCTGGTACCGGCTTCCAGGGTGGCGCCACGCTTCTGATCGGAGGGGTCGCGGCGACCGGCGTCAACGTCGTCGGCTCGACCGAGATCGACGCATTCGCGCCGCTGCTCTCCGCCGGGACCCTCAACGACGTCACGGTCACGAACCCGGCAAGTTTCCCGCGTCCTCGTTCCCCGCGTGTGGTGAGCCCCTCCCTGTCGAGCGCGTGGTTTGCCGACTTTCTCGATGTGCCCCAGGGCAGCAACTTCCACGATTACGTCGAAACGGTCTTCCGCCACGGCGTCACCGCCGGCTGCGGCGGCGGCAACTACTGCCCGAACAACCCCGTCACGCGAGCCCAGATGGCCGTCTTTCTCCTGAAGGCGGAGCACGGGCCGAGTTACGCGCCGCCCGCGTGCACGGGGACCTTTCAAGACGTCCTATGCCCGAGCACCTTCGCCGACTGGATCGAGCAGGTCTTCCGCGAGGGCCTCACGGTCGGATGCGGCAGCGGCAACTATTGCCCCGGCGATCCGGTCACGCGCGCGCAAATGGCGGCGCTGTTGTTGAAGGCCGAGCACGGCTCGGGCTACACGCCGCCCGGCTGCGCGGGAACCTTCGGCGACGTGGCCTGCCCGAGCCAGTTCGCCGACTGGATCGAGCAGCTCTACGTCGAGAACGTGACGGGCGGCTGCCAGACAACGCCGCTGCTCTACTGCCCAACGAGCGTCAACACCCGCGGCCAGCTGGCCGTCTTCCTCGTCAGGACATTCGGGCTGCAGCTCCAGGGGCCCTAGCAAAACTCGGAGCACGGTCCACCGCCACCTCAACGAGACGGTCGAGCGGCACCGGGCGATCGGCCGGAAACGCCACGCCATCAAACACCCGTCTCTAGCAGCCTAGGCCGTGTTTCTCCTTGACCGGCTGGCGGGGTCCCCATAGTCTTGTTGGAGAATCTCTTCCGCGACAGAAAAAGGAGGAGAGCATGTCCTCTCGTCGATTCGCCCTGCTGGCCGCCACTCTCACACTGTCTGCGCCCGCCGCGCTGACGGCGCAAACCGGTCTGCGGGACCTCCTGACGGATTTCTTGCAGCATGGGATCACCCTCGCGCCACCCCCCCTGGTCGGGGGCACGAGCCACGTCGCCCATTTCAACAGCCTTGACCAGACGCAATTTCTGGCCGTGCGGCAGTTCAACCAGGAGCTTGCGGTTCAGCTCTCCTCCTTCCCGCTCGCCTCCTCGGCGGGGGGCTTCACTTATCGATTCGACCCGGCGCTCGGCACCTTCACGCGCGCGGCCGAGAGCTTCGGCCCAATCTACGCGGAACGCGCCGACACGATCGGCAAGGGAAAGTCCAATCTGGGTCTGAATTACAGTCACTTCGACTTCACCCGGATCAACGACTTGTCTCTGAAAGATGGCGACTTGAAACTCGTTTTTCAGCACATTGACGTCGGCAAGTACATCGAAGGGGATGTCATCAGCGCGAATCTCTCCTTGAAGCTCAAGTCGGACATTGTGGCATTTGTGATGACCTACGGCGTCTCCGACCGATTCGACATCGCTGCGGCGATTCCGATCGTCAAGGTGAGCCTGTCTGGCAGCACGGACGCGACGATCCAGCGGTTGGCTACGGGGCCGTGCCCCGGAGGCACTCCCTCCTGTTCGGACACTCCAATCCACCGCTTTGCCGGGGACACGTCGAGCGAAACCTTCAGGGACAGCGGGAACGCCAGCGGCGTCGGTGACATCGTTCTCCGCGGGAAATTCCGGGTCGCCGAGGGATCCGCGGGTGGCCTGGCGCTGGGCGCGGATTTTCGGCTGCCGACCGGAGAGGAACGCGATCTTCTGGGTACAGGAGCGTGGCGGGGCAGGGCTTCTCTGATTTGGTCCGTCCATCTGGGGGCCCTCTCGCCCCATATCAACGGCGGGTACACATGGTCAACGAACCCACCGGATGATCGAACACCCGAGGAAAAGAACCCGCCGCATGGCGGAGCTCCGTTGCCTCGACTGACCATCCCGGATGAGGTCGACTACACGGTGGGCTTCGACTGGGCCGTCCACCCGCGGATCACGGTCGCCTTCGACGTGATCGGCCGGACCTTCCTCCGGACGGAGATCGTCGAGGTGCGAGAACAGACTTTCACTGCCGTGACGGGCGATTCCAACGGAGGCGACTGCCACTGCCTGCCGGAGGGACAGCAGCCCCCGCACACCGTCACCGCACAGTTTCCCAGACTCACGACAAGGCCGGGAGACGTGAATACGCTGCTCGGGTCGTTTGGCTTGAAGGTCAACCCATTCGCGAATCTGCTCATCACTGCCAACGTCCTCTTCTCGCTGAAGAGAGAAGGTCTGCAGACCAGAATCGCCCCGCTGGTTGGTGTGGATTACAGCTTTTAGCTCAAGCTCACGATCACCCCGGAAACGGCTGCGCTCCGCGGCGCGAGGAGAAGAGTCTTCGGTCAGAGCATCTCCCTTGGCGAGGAAGACAGCTCGTGCGATGGCGGAAGAGCACATCGTGAGCACCTTTGGGAACCTTCGAACTGACGACAGTCCGTTCTTGCGGTCCGCTAGCGTTCTCTGACGTGGGTTCGACTCCCGCACGCTTCCGCCAACCCGTTCGCCACGTGACGCCGCAAACCGAACTTGCGGCGGCACTTCTCTGTCGGGCTCGAGGCCGTGCTATCCTGGAGCCTTCTAGGAACCTGAAAGGCGGGTGCCCCCTGCGAGAAGGAGGATTCGCATGTCTCCATACGCCGTTGGGAGCCTGATCACAACCTGTACCACGCGGAGGCCCCTGATCGACCCGCTTCGGGCCGCCGCGGTTGGGCTGGCGTTGACGATGATCCTTTTGAGTCCCGCCGGAGCTCTTCGGGCGGCGCCGATTCCTGTTCGAACCGTCTCCTCACCCAATCTGATCACCGTGTGCGTGAACGGGAACCTGTGGGTCGACGGCGGCCTCGAAGCCACGGACCCCCTCGACCTGTTCAATCCCAATTATGTGACCACGTCCACCCTGTTCGGGATCGGCCCTAGAACCCCCAACGGAACGCCGCTTTGCAACGTTGGGAACGTGACCTGTCAGGACGGCCAGAACCCGCGAAACGGCAACTCCTGGGCGTGGTTCGGAGGTAACAACGAATCCACAGTGACCGCTGAGATCGACAGCGCCGAGCAGACCGTCACATTTCCCGCGGGCGCGACGTCGGTAATACTCAACTTCTATCTTCGGATCGGCTTCGTGACGGCTCCGTTCACCGACACGCTCGAGATCCAGGTCGACGGCGTGACGCAGCAGACGTTCGTGGAGCCGTCGACGCCGGAAAGCAGCTACACGCTGCGCAGCCTCGACCTCACGGCGTTTGCCGACGGAGCCGCGCACGCCGTGAAGTTCCTGTACACGCAGAAAGACATGCCCAGTACTCCTGTCTTCAACAAGGCGAATTTCGACGTCGACGACGTCACGCTCGACATCGCCTGTGCCGCGCTGACACCGATGGCGCTGGCCGTCGACGCCAGCGGCAATGGCATTCTGGAGCCCGGCGAGCTCGCGACCTTAGAGCCCACGTGGAGAAACGACAGCGCTGTGCCCATTTCCCTGACCGGCGACACTTCCAACTTCACGGGACCTCCCGGGCCGACTTACGACAACCCGGATGCCGCTGCAGCTTACGGGACCGTCGGCGCGGGGGCGTCGGCGAAATGCACGGACTGCTACACGGTTCAGGTGACCGCCGCGAGCCGACCCGGCGCGCATTGGGATGCGACGATCGACGAAGCGGCGGGCGCTGGAGCGAAGACTTGGACTCTCCACGTTGGCGGGAGCTTCCCGGATGTGCCCACGAGCCACCAGTTCTACGGCTTCATCGAGACGATCTTTCACAAGGGCGTCACGAGCGGATGCGCCTCCGTGCCAAACTACTGCCCGGGCGATGCGGCGCTGCGCAAGCAGATGGCGGTTTTCGTCCTCAAGTCCAAGGAGGGCCCCGCGTACACCCCGCCGCCCGCCGTCGGCATCTTCAATGACGTGCCGGCGTCCGATCCCTTCGCCCCCTGGATCGAGGAGCTCTACCACCGGGGCGTCGTCGCGGGTTGCAACGCCCCCGGCGGCCCCAACTATTGCCCGAACAATCCGGTGCTGCGGCAGCAGATGTCGGTCTTCCTGCTCAAGACCCTTCTGGGCTCGAGCTACGTGCCGCCCGTCTGCACGGGCATCTTTCCCGACGTGACCTGCCCGAGCCTGTTTGCCGATTGGATCGAGGACCTCTTCCACCGCGGGATCACCGGAGGCTGCGGCGGCGGTAACTATTGCCCGACCAATCCCAACACGCGCGGCCAGATGGCGGTGTTCCTGACGAAAACCTTCAGCCTCGTCCTTTACGGGCCGTAGACAGCGTTACGCTGCTCGTTCATATCGAAGAGGG
>JBASRI010000597.1:0-7747 GCA_049273755.1 Thermoanaerobaculia bacterium | reverse complement strand
ACCTTGTGCTCCGCGGACTGGAGCGTCAGGCTCGGCGACCGGGCATCTTCGGGAACGCGATCGCCGGCGATGTCCACGAGCTGCCAGGTCGTGTCTTCGAGTTTCGGCGCCGGGGCGCCGCCCGCGGACGCGCAGCCGAGCGCCACCGCGAGAAGAGAGCATCCGGACAAGAAACGGGGCGCCATGGGTCTCCTCCGCGCTACTGCGCCTTGATCTCCGTCCAGTACTCGTCCATCAGCTCCGTTGCTTCCCCGATGTCCTCCACGAACTCGCAGCGGTTGAGCGCCTCCGCAGGCGCATAGACGGCCGCGTCGTTCAGGATCTCCGGCGCGATCCACTGACGCGCGGGCAGGTTGGGGCTGGCGTAGCGGATCGAGTTGACGATGCGCGCGTTGATCTTTGGGTCCATGACGTAGTCGAGAAACGCGTAGATCGCGTCGGTGTGGCGCGCCTGCGCGGGGATGCAGACGCTGTCGACCCAGATCGTCGCTCCCTCCTTGGGCACCACGTAGGCGAGCCGGCCGGGGTTCTCCGCGATGACCTTGGCGATCTGCCCGTTGTAGCCGTGCGCGTACGTCACGTCGCCGGCCGCCAGGATGTGCTCGAAGTCGCTGCTGTTGTAGGTCTTGACCAGAGGCTTCTGTTTCTTCAGCAGGTCCGCGGCCGCTTTGAGCTCTGCGGGCTTGGTCGTGTTGATCGACTTGCCCAGGTACTTCAAGGCCGCCGAGAAGCACTCGCGCATGTCGTCGAGCATCAGGATCTGTCCCTTGTTGGCCGGGTCGAACAGCGGCGCCCAGCTGTCGAGAGCTCCCCGCGCCCTCTCGCGGTTGTACCCGTAGCCGGTCGTTCCCCAGACGTAGGGCACGGAGTACCGGTTCTGGGGATCGAAGCTCTTGTCCAGGAAGCGCGGATCCAGGTTCTCGAGGCTACGTAGCCGGCTCTTGTCGAGCGGCTTCAACAGGCGCAGGTGGATCAGGATGCGCACCATGTAGTCCGACGGCACGACGAGGTCGTAATCGGCGACTCCCGACTGAAGCTTTTCGAGGACGGGCTCGTTCGAGTCGTAGAGGTCATAGCGGACCGCGATCCCCGTCTGTTTCGTGAAGTCGTCGAGGACGTCCTGGGGCATGTAGGAGGACCAGATGTAGAGATTGAGCCGCTTCTCGGCGGCCGCCGCGGCCTCGGCCGCAAGGTCCCTCCTCCTCCCGCACCCTTGTGCCACTGCCGCCGCCGCCGCCACTACCGCGAGCACCGCGCCCGCGACCCAGGCCCGCCGCATCAGTCGCGGAGTCCCTCGGCGGGCGGCTGCTGCAGCCTCTGCGCCACGGCGATCAGGACGATCGTCACGACGAGGAGCAGCGTCGAAACCGCGTTGACCTCGGGTGTCACGCCGACCTTGAGCATCGAGTAGATCTGCAGCGGCAGAGTCGTCGCGCCGACGCCCGCCACGAACGACGTGATGACGTAATCGTCGATCGAGACCGTGAAGACGAGCAGGGCCCCGGACACGATGCCCGGCAGGATGAGCGGCAGCGTCACGCGCCAGAAGGTCTGCAGCGGGCGGGCGCCCAGGTCGAGCGCCGCCTCTTCGAGCGAGCGGTCGAAACCCGACAGCCGCGCGCGCACGACGATCGCCATGTACGAGATGCTGAAGACGACGTGCGCGATGATGACGGTCAGAAGCGAGAGCCGCAGGGCCACGACGCCAAAGAACGTCACGAGGGCCGCGCCCACCACGATCTCGGGGATGATGATCGGAAGGTAGAGCAGGTTCTTGGTGAACCCCTTGCCGGGGAACTCGTAGCGCCCCAGCGCCAGAGCCACAGGAGTGCCGAAGACGGTGGCGATGACGGTGGCGGCGAACCCCACCACGAGACTGTTGCGCACCGCCGTCAGGATCAGCTCGTTGCGCGCGAGGCTCCGGTACCACTCGAGCGTGAAGCCCTGCCACACGGCGGTCTGGCTCGCCCGGTTGAAGGAGAAGAGCACCAGGATCGCGATCGGCGCGTACAAGAAGAGGTAGACGAACCAGGTGTGCGCGCGCAGGAAGGTCCCCTGGCCCTTCACAGCAGCACGTCCTGGCCCCTCTTCTTGGTGTAACGGGCGTATGCGAGGAGCAGCAGCAGGACCGCGGCTGTCAGCTCGAACGCGATCGCCGCGCCGAAGGGCTTGTTGCGCGCCACGGCGAACTGGTTCTGGATCAGGTTGCCCGCGAGGATCGTCCGGGCGCCTCCCAGGAGGTCCGAGACGATGAACTGCCCCAGGCTCGGCACGAAGACCAGGATGATCCCGGCGACGATGCCGGGCATCGTCATCGGGACCGTCACCCGCCGGAACGTCGAGGCGCGCGGCGCGCCGAGGTCGGCCGAGGCCTCCAGCAGCGACAGGTCGAGCTTCTCGAGCGAGGCGTAGAGCGGCAGGATCATGAACGGAAGCTCGCCGTAGACCAGACCGATCAGAACCGCGAAGTTGTTGTAGAGGAGCTCCAGAGGCTGCGTGGTCAGACCCAGACCGATCAGGACCCGGTTGATCAGCCCCTCGGTCCGCAGCAGGAACATCCAGGCGTACGTGCGGATCAAGAAGCTCGTCCAGAACGGAATCACGACCAGCCCCAGCAGGAGGTTGCGCTTGCGCGGGGGCGCGGTCACCGCGATGTAGTACGCCACCGGGTAGCTGATCGCGAGGCACAGCACGGTCGTGACTACGGCCATCCAGATCGACCGCCAGAAGATCTGGAGGTAGATCGGGTGCAGGGAGCGCGCGTACTGGGAGAGGAATTTCCCGGAGGCGATGTACTGCCAGAGATCCTCGACGGGCTTCAATCCCCCGTAGGTCGCCCGCTGCCCGAAGCTGATGACGAAGAGGATGGCCAGCGGCGAGAGGAAGAAGACGCCCAGGGCGACCCACGTCGGCAGGACCAGCGGATAGGCCGCCCGCCGGTCCCGCGCCTCGGCTTCCCGGCTCACGCCCTCTCCGCCTCGGGGCCGATCAGCACGGCGTGGTGGGGGTTCCAGCAGAGGAAGGCGCGGGTTCCCACCGCAAACTTGGCACCCTCGTCGAACGGCTTCTCGTTCTGCTCGTAGACCACGAATCGCTCGTCGGCGCCGTCTCGGACGGTCCACACCGTCGAGATGCCCTGGTAGACGCGCTCCTCGACGGTCACGGCGAGGGAGGGCACGCCGTGGCGGGAGAGGTCCCGCGGGCGCAGGTCCAGCTTCTCCGGCCGGACGACGAACCGCACCGGCTCCCCGGGCCTGTGCCGCGCTCCGTTGGACGCCAGGCGGGTCTCGCCTCCCGCCGCGAGGGAGAGGCGCAGCTCTCCGCCGTCCTCCCTGACCACCGTCGCCTTGAAGAAGTTCGAGGCGCCCATGAAGTTCGCCACGAACTCCGTGGCGGGCCGCTCGAAGATCCGCGCCGCCTCGTCCATCTGCTCGACTCGCCCGCGGTTCATGACGGCGATGCGGTCGCTCATCGTCAGCGCTTCTTCCTGGTCGTGCGTCACGAACACGAACGTGATCCCGAGCGAGCGTTGGAGGCGCTTCAACTCGACCTGGACTTCCTTGCGAAGTTTCTGGTCCAGGGCCCCGAGCGGCTCATCCAGCAGCAGGACCTCGGGCTTCAATGCCAGCGCCCGGGCGAGAGCCACGCGCTGGCGCTGGCCGCCGGAGAGCTGGTGGGGTTGGCGCCTCTCGAAACCGGAGAGCTGGACGAGGCCGAGGACCTCCGAGACGCGCGCGGCCTCCTCTCCATGGGCCACGCCCTTGTAGCGCAGGCCGAACGCCACGTTCTCCTCGACCGTCAGGTGGGGGAACAGCGCATAGCTCTGAAAGACCATGTTGACCGGCCGCCGGTACGGCGGTTCGCGGGTGATGTCCTTGCCGTCGATCGCGAGGGTTCCCTCGGTCGGCAGCTCGAACCCCCCGATGATCCGAAGGAGTGTCGTCTTGCCGCAGCCCGAGGGGCCGAGCAGCGAAAAAAACTCACCCTTGCGTATGTCCAGCGAGACGCGGTCGACCGCAATCGTCTCACCGAAGCGCTTCGTCAGGCCGCGGATCTCGACGCTGTGCTCGCCCCGCATGGACGACAGTCTGTCATCCCGAGGAGCGCAGCGACGAGGGATCCCTTTCGAGTCTCCGTGCGTCTAAGAAAGAGACCCCTCGCTGCGCTCGGGATGACAAAGGACTAGAAGCTGACCCGCATTCCGAGCCGCAATGTTCGCGGCTGCTGCCAGGTGTTGGCCCGGCCGTAATGGGTATTGGTGGGCACCGGGCTCCCATTGTCGTTTTGGTCGAGGGCCCAGACCTGGTCCACCGTCAGCGCCGTTTGGCGGTTGAGAAAGTTGAAGACGTCGACGAGCACGTGGATCGTGATCGGCTGGATCGTCAGCGCGTAGTCGAGGTGGGCGTCGACATCGTAGGTGTTGGGCGTGCGACCGTCGCTGCCGCGCGCGTTGATGAAGATTTCCGGTCCGGCGTAATTGTTCCACCAGCCGATGCGCGAGATGGGAGTCCCGCTTTGATAGAACCCGGAGGCCGAGAGTGTCACGCCGAACGGGAAGACGTAGGCCGCCTGAAGCTTGGCCTGGTGCCGCCGATCCAGCGCCAACTTGCCGTACGCGTTGACCTGGAACTCGGGATAGTCGAAGTCGTCCGTGATGTTCGGGTCCTTGGCGAAGAAGCCGCCGATCGCGCGGAAGGCGCCGTCGTAGTTGCCCTGGAGTGTGCCGTAGAGATAGCTCGCGTAAAGCATCCAGCGATCCGACAGACGCTTCTGCGCCGTCAGCTCGATCCCCTTGAAGTATCGCCGCGCAGGATAGAACGGAAAAGCCGGTAAGCATTCGCCCTGGAGGCAAGCCTCGGTCGAGGAGCCGGGGTTGATGAATGCATAGTTTTGGCAATTGCCCGCTTCCGGAGGCACGCAGCTGTCCTCGACGATCCTCCGAAGGCTCCGATAGATTCCGCGCAGACCCACCGACCAGTTCGTGCCGATCTGGCGCTCCACGCCGAGGACGATCTCATCCTCGTAAGGCGCCTTTAGGTTCGGATCGACCGCGTCGACGAGCTTTCCGCGGATTTGGCAGGTGTTGTTGATCTGATCCGTTGATCGTTCGGCGGCATGGTCACAGTTGAGACTCACCGCGTCGAAGTTGTAGGTCGCGCCGTCTCGCTCGCCGTTCAAGGACCGGATGTTCATGTCGAGCGCGATGATCGGGACGAAGTTGCTGTAGGAGCCCGAGACCTTGGTCTTTCCGTCGTTCGAGGGGTCCCAGGCGAAGCCCACTCGGGGGGAGAAGTGGTTGACGTCGATGTAAATCACGTCGTTCAGGCCGTGGACGGCCTGCTTCTCCCAACGCAGCCCCGCGTTGATCGTCAGGTTGGGGAGCACGCTCCAGCGGTCCTGAGCGTAGATCGCCCAGATGTCGTTGTGCGGTGTGGCGATGACCGGCGCTACCGCGGCATTCTCGATCGTGGCGTCCGGAGTCGCAAAGAAGGTATGAAAGTAGACCGGCCGCTGAAGCGGGTCATCCGCATAGGGGCTCAGGATCGTGACGAATTGCCCGCCGCTGTAGTTGCGGAAGACGTCCGCCTTGACCCGCTCGAACTCTCCTCCGGCCTTGATGTCGTGATTCCCGAGGAAATAGTTGCCGTTCAAACGGTAGTCGTATCGGGTGAACTTCTTCGTGTCGAAGAGGCCCAGGCCGTCCGTGCCGCCGAAGCCTCCCGAGGCCACGGGAACCTCTCCACGGTTGTCCACGTAGGCGATCGTGTCGCCGCCGGGCCCCGGCAGGGTCGAGACGTTCTCCCGGTGGTACCCGAACTGGCCGGTCAGGAGCCACCGGGGGGACAGAATCCCCTCGTAGCGCGCCCCGATGTCGGTGCCGCCCACGGAGACCGTGCCGATGTAGGTCGTGGGCGGACCGAGGACCGGACCGATCGCGCCCGCGTCGTCCGTGGGGTCGCCGAACACGGTTCCGATCACGGTGTGTTGGTCGCTCAAGCGCCAGGTCAGCTTCCCTGCGTAGAGGTTGCTCGTGGTCTTGAGGTCCGTCCGGGTCCCGATGACTTCGGCCGGGCCCTGGGTGATCTGGGTGTCCTGGGTGTTGATGACGTGGTCGTAGGCGCCGAAGAACCAGAGCTTGTCCTTCAGGATGTAGCCGCCCACGTCCGCCCCATAGTCGGACTTGGCAAAGCCGACCGGAATGCCGGCCGACGTGAGCTCGTCGATGTGCTTGTTCTTGGACTGTAGCGAGCCGCGATTGATGTAGCCGAACGCGTCGCCGTGATAGTCGTTGCCGCCCGACTTCGTGACCACGTTGAGGATGCCGCCCTGCGCCCCGCCATACTCGGCGTCGTAGCCTCCAGACTTGAACTCGATTTCCTGGATGAACTCGAAATTGAGGACTTTGCCCTGGTTGCCGATCTCGACGCCGGTCGTGTTGGACCCGTCGACGAGATAGCTGTTCTCGAGCCCGGTCGAGCCGTAGACGGTGATCGAAGTGTTCCGGCTGTCGGATGCGTCCGTGTTGACCCCCGAGGCGAGCTGCGCGACCGAGGAATAATTCCGTCCGGTCGGGAGCGCCTGGAAGACCTTCGCGTCGAGGGTACGGCCGACGGTCGTGGACTGCGTCTCGACCTGAGCCGACTCGGCGGTCACGTTGACGACTTCCGTCTTAACGGCGAGCAGCTCGATTCGGATCGTGGCCACCTGCGTCAGCGCCAACTGAATCTTCTCGATCTTCCCGCCGAACCCCTCCAGCTTCGCTTCCACCGTGTACGCCCCGGGCGGCAGGGAGGCCAAGACGAAACGCCCGTCGGCGTCGGTCACCGCGACGCGCACCCCCTGCAGGTTCGAGCTCTTCGCCTCCACAGTCACTCCGGGCAAGGGAGTCTGGCCGGTTTCGACGACGCCGCGGATGCTCCCCGTGGTTTGCGCGCAGAGGGGCAAAGCGACGAGGGAGAGGGAGAGAACCGACCCAAGCAGGCGGACCGCGGTCGTTTTCATGCGCGGGGCTCCTTGTCGTCGTTCGACTTTTCTTAACGCTATGGTCGCCCGGAGCAGGCTGTCAAGCTGACCGGGGGTCAGAAGCCGCCTTTCTATTGGACGTCTCCGACTATTTCTTCCGTCCGCGCTGCAGGAGCTGGGCGATCTCCTTGAGCTCCCGGACGACGCGCTTGCGGTCGAAGTCCGACGGGGGCGCGGCCTCGCGGACTGGCGCCGCGGCGCGCGTGGAAGGGGCGGACAAAGCGGAGGCTTTGAAGAGCGGCGCCTGAGGGGCCGCTTGGGGGGCGGGGAGCTCGGGCTTCTTCGTCGTGGGTGCCTTGCGCTGCTCGGAGACCGGGGGCGCGGGCGCGAGGCCGTCGTCGAAGCGGCCTTCGGCGATCTCGGCCTCCAGACGCTTCTTGGCGCCGGCAACCGTGAATCCCTCGTCGTAGAGGAGCTCGCGGATGCGGGCGATGATCTTGACGTCGCGGGCGGTGTAGACCCGGGTCGCGCCCTTGTCCTTGCCCTCGGAGAGCACGGCGAACTCGGTCTCCCAGTAACGGAGGACGTACGGCGCGACCTCCGCGATCCGGCAGGCCTCGGCCGGCCTGTAGACCTCGGTCTCCCCTTTGGCCACGGGCGTAATCTACCCCGAACCCGCCCTCCGGCGGGAGGACTTTGCGCGGCCCCGAGCCGGGATTCCCTCGCGGGAGCGCTCGCGCACCCGGATGCGGATCGGCGAGCCCGAGAAGTCGGCCATCTCCCG
>JBASRI010000585.1:0-3656 GCA_049273755.1 Thermoanaerobaculia bacterium | reverse complement strand
CGGGAGCCGAAGCGAGGGAGGGATCAGGCTCGCGGTCGAGCCCGCATCCGGGCGAGCCGCGAGCCGGTGCGAAGCAGATCCCGAGCGAGCGGAGGCGACGTCTAGTTCGCGGGTGCTTCCGGGGCGTCGCTCGAGGCGCTGTCCCGACGGCGGCGCGCGGCGGCGATGGCGTTCAGATGCTCCTCGAACGTGCGGGAGAACGCGTGGCCGCCCAGCCGGTCGGCCACAAAATAGAGGTAGTCCGTCCGGGCGGGGGAGACCGCCGCTTTCAGCGCCGTCTCCCCGGGGTTGGAGACGGGTCCGGGTGGAAGGCCTCCGTTCAGGTACGTGTTGAACGGAGACTCGTAGCCGTAGTCGGACCGGTAGAGCGTGCCGGTCCACTTCCCGTCCTGCTTCAAGGCATAGGCCACGGTCGGGTCGGCCTGGAGCCGCATCCCGCGCCGGAGGCGGTTCAGATACAGCCCCGCGATCACGGGCGCCTCCCTGGCCAGAGACGTCTCCTTCTGTACGATGGAGGCGAGCGTGACGGCCTGCGGCACCGTCAGGCCGAGCGTGGCGGCGCGCGTGCGCATCTCGGGCGGGAAGTGCTTGCGGAAGTTCGCCACCATCTGCTCGACGATCTGGCGGGCGGACGTCGAACGGGTCACCACGTAGGTGTCCGGGAAGAGAAACCCCTCGAGGTCCGGCGCGCCGCGGGCGATCGACGCGACGAGCTCCGGATTCCGGAGCGCGTTGCGAAAGGCCTGGGGCCGGCTGATGCCCTGGCTCCAGAAGAGCTCGAAGGTCTCCTCCGCCGTCAGCCCCTCCGGAACCACGATCGTGTGCTTGACGACGTCGCCGCGGGCCATCCGAGCGAGGACCTCCGAGAGGGGCATGGGGCGCTCGAACCGGTACTCGCCCGCCTGGAGCGGCGTCGAGCTGCCGGCCAGGCGGTAGTACGCTTCCGCGAGCCACGCCGGGGAGACGACGCCTTCCGCCGCCAGACGTCGGAAGATGTCCGAGGTCGAGGTTCCGAACGGAAAGAAGAGCGTGGTCTGGCTCGGAGCCGCCGGGACGGCCGGGTGCTCCAGCCGCCGGTAGAGGTAGACCGCGACGGCCAGCACCAGCAGGGCGATCAACAGGCCGAGGCGCAGGACCCGCCGGATCGCGCTCACCGGCCGGCTCCCGCGCTCTGGAGATAGTCCTCGAGCAGGACCGCGGCCGCCGCGGCGTCGAGCGCCTCGGAAGGGCGGCCGGGCCCCAGGCGCCGCGCCGCCTCGACGGAGGTCAGGGTCTCCTCGTGGAAGCGCACGGGAAGCCCCGTTCGCGCGCCGAGCTTCGCCGCGAAGGAGCGGATGCGAGCCGCGAAGGGACTCTCCACACCCTCCGGCGAACGGGGGATCCCGAAGAGGGCGAGGCCGATCTCCTCCTCTCCGCAGAAACGGGCGATCTCCTCCAGGGCGGACTGGTCGCTCTTGCGCCGGAGGGTCCGGCGGGGGGTCGCGAGACGGCCCGAGGCGTCCGAGGTCGCCAGGCCGATCCGTTTCTCCCCGAAGTCGATGGCGAGAATGCGGGCCACGGGAACAGAGTAAACCGGTTCGGGCGCGCTTATGATCGAGCCTCCCGCCTGCGTTCGGGTCAGGCCGCCAGTGGGCAGGCCGCCGTAACCAGGCGTGCCGAGCGAGGCTCGGCGGTCAAGGAGCGGTCCATGAAGAGATTGATCGCGGCGTCCCTCCTGCTCATCGCCGCCACAGGCGGCGGATCCCAGACTCCGCCGTCCGCGCGGAAGGCGACCTGCGTCTTCACCAATCCCGCGTTCGCCGGCAAGTGCGTCGAAACTCCGGACGTGGCCGCGGGATCTTCGCCCGCCGCCGCGTGCGAGGCGATCCTGACCTGTCTGAACGACGTCCGATGCATCAAGGTGTACTGCCAGGCCACGACGATCCGGGTCAACTGGAAGCTGGAATCGGCGCTGCCCGCCGCGCCACGGAAGCCATAGGTCATACCCGGCGCAGGCCGGCGGTAACGTAGAATCCGCCTTCTATGAAAAACCTGGTGATTCTTTCGGCCGCTCGGACGCCGATCGGCTCGTTTCTCGGCACGCTTTCCTCCCTCCCCGCTCCCGCCCTGGGATCCGTCGCGATTCGCGCGGCCCTCGCCCGCGCCGGCGTGGACCCCAAGGAGGTCGAGCAGGTCGTCTTCGGCAACGTGCTCCAGGCCGGGCAGGGGCAGGCGCCCGCGCGCCAGGCCTCGCTCAAGGCCGGGATCCCGGACACCGTTCCCTGCGTCACCGTGCACAAGGTCTGCGGCTCGGGGATGCGGGCGGTCATGGACGTCGGCAACGCGATCCAGGCCGGCGAGTACGAGATCGCGGTGGCCGGGGGCATGGAGTCCATGTCGAACGCGCCGTACCTCCTGGAGAAGGGGCGCACCGGTCTGCGGATGGGCAACGCCACGCTCGTGGACTCGATGATCAAGGACGGGCTGTGGGATCCGTACAACGACACCCACATGGGCAACTGCGCCGAGCTCTGCGTCTCCAAGTACGCGTTCACGCGCGAGGAGCAGGACGCGTACGCGCTCGAGTCCTACAAGCGGGCGCAGAACGCGTCGAAGACGTGTCTCTTCGCCGAAGAGATCGCGCCCGTCGAGGTCCCCCAAAAGAAGGGCGAGCCGGCGCGGATCGACACGGACGAGGAGCCCTTCGCCGCTCCGCTCGAGAAGATGTCGACGTTGAAGCCCGCCTTTACCAAGGAGGGCTCGGTCACGGCCGCCAACTCCTCCAAGATCAACGACGGCGCGGCGGCGCTCGTCGTGGCGTCCGAGGAAAAGGCGAAAGCGAAGGGCTGGAAGCCGATCGCGCGCATCGTGGCCTACACGGGAGTGGCGCAGGCGCCGGAGTGGTTCACGACCGCGCCGGTCGGGGCGATCCAGCGGCTTCTCCAGAAGACCGGTCTCTCGGTCGCCGACATCGACTACTTCGAGATCAACGAGGCCTTCGCCGCCGTGGCGCTGGCGGCCATCCGCGAGCTGTCGCTTCCTCCCGCGAAGGTCAACGTGCGCGGCGGCGCCGTCGCTCTGGGGCACCCGATCGGCGCCTCCGGCGCGCGGATCCTGACGACGCTCGTCCACGCGCTCCGCAAGGACGGCAAGAAGCGGGGCCTGGCGGCCATCTGCATCGGCGGAGGCGAGGCCACGGCGATGCTCGTCGAGACGGCCTGAGCCTTCCGCCCTTCGATCTCGTCGTCGGCGGCAGGCCGCGCTTCCGCGCCGAGGCGTCCTGGGCGTGGCGCCTGCTCTCGAGGTACGCGGGCCAGCTCCCGGCGCGGGCGAGGACGGAGACGCGCGACCGCGAGCCTCTCGTCGCGGACGCCGCCGGAGATTCGCCGCTCGTCCTCGTCGTGGCCGACCCGGAGTCGTACCTGCTGCCGGGCCCCGCTCTGCGGCTCGTCGCCGGTCTTTCGGCCCGGCCGGACCTCGCGGTCCTCCTGCCGGTCTGCAACGAGCCGGAGACCGAAGAAGCGCGTTACGCGCCTCCGTTCGCGTACCCGACGCCGACGCTGCTCGCCGAAGCGGCGGAGTTCGCCGCCGCCTCTCCCGGACCCGTCCGGAAGGCGCTCTCGCCGGCTTCGCCGGTCTACGCCGTCCGGCGCGCGGCGCTTTCGGCGCTGCCGGCG
>JBASRI010000582.1:0-8235 GCA_049273755.1 Thermoanaerobaculia bacterium | reverse complement strand
GAAGAAGCCCGACGCCCTGGTCGCGCTCGCCGCAATCATCCGTGGGGAGACGACGCACCACGAGGTCCTGGCCCACACGGTGTCCTGGGCGCTCGGCGCCCTCTCGGTGCAGACCGGCGTTCCGCTGGGGTTCGGCGTCCTGACCTGCGACACGATGGAGCAGGCCCGCGAACGTACCGACAAGGGCGTCGAGGCGGCCGAAGCGGCGATCGAGATGGCCAACCTGCGCCGGCACTTGAAGGGCGGCAAGTAGGTGGGCCAGCGCCGCAAGGCCCGGGAGCTCGCCCTCCAGATGCTCTACGAGCACGACGTCTCGGGGACCTCGCCCCAGGAGATGTTCCGGCGTTCGGACGGGCTCCACCAGGCCCCGGAGGGGATTCAGGATTTTGCGCGGCGGCTCGTCTCGGGCACGCTGCTGCATCGGGACGATCTCGACGCGATCATCTCGCGGCAGGCCGATCACTGGCGGCTGGCGCGGATGCCGGTCGTGGACCGGAACATCCTGCGACTGGCTCTCTTCGAGCTACTCCACGAGCCGGAGACGCCGCGCCCGGTGGTCATCGACGAGGCTCTCGAGATCGCCAAGCGCTTCTCGACGCCGAAGTCGTCCCAATTCATCAACGGCATCCTGGACGGGGTCCTGAAGGCCTCGCGGGCCGAGGAACCGCAGTCGTGAAGCGCCTCGCCGTTCTCGTAGCGGCGGCGGCGGCGTTCGGGGCGATCGCGCGGGCCGACGCGCTCGCGGTCTACCGGGCCGCCGGCGCCGACGCCCGTCTCTTCGACCAGTACGACAACGACGGCTACTCGCTGGCGGTCGCGCCGCGGGAGGGCGGAGAGTTGGAGCTCTCGGTGCGGGTGTCCGCCATGCCGCTTTCGAGCCGAGCGCCGTTTCCTACCGGGCTTGCGCGGGAGGCGTCGCTGGCGACCTCGCTCGAGCGGGACGCCTTCGCGCGCACGCTCGCGGGCGATGCGACGACCCAGGCTCGGGCCGTGGAGCGCATTCTCGCCGGAGTCGCATCGCTCGTCCGGTACGACACGGATCGCTCGCGGCGGCAGGACCCGGCCTCGGTCTTCGCGTCGCGCCGAGGCCACTGCGTCGGCATCTCCGAGCTCGCCGTGGACCTGCTGCGCCGCGTCGGGATCCCGGCGCGGACCGTCCAGGGCGTCCTGACAGCGAAGCCCGGCAGCGAAGGGTACGAGGCGCGCATCGGCGGCGTCTTCCACCGCTGGATCGAGGTCTACTACCCGGACACGGGCTTCGTTTTCTCGGACCCGTCGTCGTCGATCAACAGCGTCGACGCGCGCTACGTGCCGTTCAAACCCAGAGCGCTCGAGCGGCCGCGGGAGCTTCGCCTCAAGCAGGTCGAAGCCTCGGGCCGGCTCGACTACCCGGTCCACCGCCTTCCGGAAGTGACTTTGCGGATTCGGCCAGCCTCTCGATAGGTCTCAGGTTCCAAGTCCCGGATCTCAGGCGGGCTTCGGGTATATTCCCCGCTCCATGGAGAAGTACGCGCCTTCGGAGATCGAGGGCAAGTGGCAGCGGCGCTGGGCCGACCAGAGGGTGGCCTTCGTGGACACCGCCGTTCCGGGCGACGAGTTCTACATGCTCAACATGTACCCTTACCCCTCCGGCAGCCGACTGCACGTGGGTCACGGGCGCAACTACATCCTCGGCGACGCCCTCTACCGGCGCGAGCGCATGGCCGGGCGCAAGGCCCTGAACCCGATGGGCTGGGACGCCTTCGGGCTGCCCGCCGAGAACGCGGCCATCAAGAGCGGGGTCCATCCCCGCGCCTACACCCTCGAGAACATCGCGCGCATGAAGGAGCAGCTCTTGGCCCTGGGGTGCCTCTACGACTGGTCCAAGGAGCTGGCCTCCTGCGATCCCGAGTACTACCGCTGGAACCAGTGGCTGTTTCTCCGGATGTGGGAGCGCGGGTTGGCCTACCGCAAGACCGCTCCGGTCAACTGGTGCCCGGGCTGCCGCACGGTGCTCGCCAACGAACAGGTCGTGGACGGCCGCTGCGAGCGCTCCGACGACCCGGTCGAAATCCGCGACCTGACGCAGTGGTTCTTCCGGGTCACGGACTACGCCGAACGGCTGCTCTCCGGGCTCGACCGTCTGCCGCACTGGCCCGAGCGCGTCAAGACCATGCAGCGCAACTGGATCGGCCGGTCGGTGGGGGCCGAGATCTTCTTCCGCGTGGACGGGCTCGCCGAGCCGATCACGGTCTTTACGACGCGGCCGGACACGCTCTACGGAGCCACGTTCCTCGCTCTGGCTCCGGAGCATCCGGCCGTGGAGCTCCTGGCCACGCGCTCGGGCCGCCGCCGGGAGATGGAGGACTTCGTCGAGCGCGTGCGACGCGAGTCCCGCCTGGAGCGCGAAGCCGAGGGCGGCCAGAAGGAAGGCTTCGAGACCGGCGCCCTGGCCTTGAACCCCGCGACGGGCGAGACGATCCCCTTGTGGCTGGCCAATTTCGTGCTGCCCGAGTACGGCACGGGCGCGATCATGGGCGTGCCGGCGCACGATCAGCGGGACTTCGAGTTCGCGCGCAAGTACGGGCTCCAGGTCCGCCCGGTCTACCGCACCGAGGAGGGTGAGGTCGACCCGGACGCCATGACCGAGGCGCGGCCCCATGACGGCTATCTCTACCGCTCGGGCCCCTGGGACGGCACGCCCAACGGCCCCGAGGCGGTGTCGGTGGCCGTCCGGTGGCTGGAGGAGAAGGGGTTCGGGCGGGGCAAGGTCGGGTACCGCCTGCGGGACTGGCTGATCTCGCGCCAGCGCTACTGGGGGACGCCGATCCCGGCGATCCACTGCCCGTCGTGCGGCGTGGTCCCGGTGCCCGACGCGGACCTCCCGGTCACGCTGCCCGAGGACGTGGACTTCTTGGGCGCCGAGGGCAACCCGCTCGAGAAGTCAGAAGCCTTCGTGCGCGCGACCTGCCCGAAATGCGGCGGGCCAGCGCGGCGCGAGACGGACACGATGGACACTTTCGTGGACTCGTCCTGGTACTACTTCCGGTTCCTGAACCCGCGCGATGACGCGAAGATGGTCGACACGGAGCGCGTGAACCGCTGGCTGCCGGTGGACCAGTACATCGGGGGCATCGAGCACGCGATCCTGCACCTGCTCTATGCGCGCTTCGTCTGCCGCGTTCTGATGGACATGGGCCTCGTGCACCTGGAGGAGCCGTTCGAGCGGCTCTTCAATCAGGGCATGATCACGAGTGTCAACCCCGGCAGCGGCAAGGTCGAGAAGATGTCCAAGTCGCGGGGAAACACCGTCTCGCCCGACGAGCTGATCGCCCGATACGGCGCGGACACGGTCCGGCTCTACACGCTGTTCATCGGGCCTCCCGAGAAAGAGTCGGAGTGGTCCGAGGACGGGGTCGCCGGCGCCTTCCGGTTTCTCAACCGGGTGCACGACCTCTGCGGGCGCGTTCGCGACCTGCCCGAGGAGGGTCCCGAAGGCCCGCGCGACACGCCGTTGTCCCGGCTGACGCACTCGACGATCGAGCGCGTGACCCGGGACGCCGCCACGTTCCACTTTCACACCGCGGTCGCCGCCCTGATGGAGTTCCAGCGCGGGATCTCCGAGGCGGTCGAGGCCGGCAAGGAGTCTCCGGCGGCGCTGCGCGCGGCGGTGCGGACGCTCCTGCAGCTCCTGCATCCGGTCGCGCCGCACCTGACCGAGGAGTGGTGGCACCGGTTCGGCGAAAGAGGCTTGTTGGTCGAATCCCGCTGGCCGAGCTTCGACCCGGCGCTGGCCACGTCCGTCGAAGTAACGCTCGTCGTCCAGATCAACGGCAAGGTCCGGGGCCGGCTGTCGGTCGCCCGCGGGGCCACGGAGTCCGAGGCCATGGAGCGCGCGCGCGAGGACGAGAAGATTCGGTCCTGGATGAATGGCAAGGAGATCACGCGCACGGTCTTCGTGCCGGACCGGCTCTTGAACCTGGTCGTGCGGTGAAGCGGGCTGCCGGCGGCTTTGTTCTCCTGGCGGCCCTGCTCGGGCCGGCCGGATGCGGCTACGCGTTGGTGGGAAAGAGCTCCTCGCTTCCAGAGTCGATCAGGGTCATCCAGTTCACGACGCTCGAGAACCTGACGCCGCGCGTAGGGCTCGAGCAGCGCTTCTCGGCCGAAATCGCGCGCGAGCTCGCCTCGCGCGGCCGGTTCAAGGTCCAGGCCTCCGCCGAGGGCGCGGATGCGGTTCTCGCGGGGGCGGTCACGGGGTTCAACCTGTATCCGGTGGCCTTCGATTCGCAGGGCCGGGCGACCGACTACCAGGTGCAGGTCTCGGCCCGTGTTTCGTTGAAGAGGCTGCCGGCCGGGGACGCTCTCTGGGAAAACCCGGCGTTCACCTTCCGCGACAACTACCAGTTCTCGGCGACCGCGGCCTCGTACGTGGACCGCGAGAACGACGCGATCGACCGCGTGGCTGGCCGCTTCGCGCAGAGCCTGGTGACGAGTCTGTTGGAAGGGTTCTAACGAGGGCGGGGCTCGTCCTCGCCCGGACGGCCGCAGCCGAGAACCAGCAGCCCGCCCCGGGCCGTAGACAACACCGGCCGCAGGCCGCTCGTTACGTCTCCGTCGCGCCTACGTGGCCTGGGCCTTCTTCGCCAGCCGGCTCTTGTACCGGGCCGCCGCGTTGCGGTGGATGACACCTTTGGCCAGCGCGCGGTCGATCTCGGCGTGGGTGCGGGGAAGCGCCTGCGCCTTCTTCTTCGAGTCGGTCTGTCCGTACTTCTTGACGGCGCTCCGCAGACGCGAGACGCGAGACTTGTTGCGGGCGCGCTTGCGTGCCGATGTTTGGATGCGTTTCTCGGCGGACTTGATGTTGGCCATGGCTGTGGATGTGCTCCTAACGGATCGTCTTTTCGTGCCTCGTGAGGCGGGAAGACTATCGCAAACCCGGCCCGAGAGGCCTGCTCGCTACTTCGCGTCGATCCCGAGTGTCTTCAGGCGGGCCCGAGCCAGCCGCGCTTCTTCGGAGGTCGGGAACTCGTGGATGACGTACTGAAGCTGGACCACGGCCTCGGGCTTCTGGCCCAGCTCGAGCATCGCGTAGCCCTTCTTGAGCAGGGCTGCGGCGGCCTTGTCGCTTGCCGGCCACTGCTTCAGGAGCTGCTCGAAATCGGCGATCGCCTCCGGGTATTTCTTTTGAGCGAAGTGAGACTCGCCCACCCAGTACTGGGCGTTGTCGGACAGGTCCGTCGACGGATAGGTCGCGAGGTAGTCCTGGAAACCCTGGACCGCGAGCGCGTAGCGCCCCTTCGTGTAGTCGGCGTAGGCCGTGTCGTACAGCTCGGCGGGGGACGGGCCGGCCGGCGCGGGCCGCCCCGCGGCGCCCGTGGGAGAACCCTGCGGAGGCGAGGAGCCGCCGGGAGCCGGAGCCGCGCCGCTCGAGTTGCGCAGGCGCATGAGGTCTCCCTGGGTCTCGGCGATCTGCTGGGAGAGCTGGGAGAGACGGCGGTTGGTGTCCTCGAGCTTGGCCTCGAGCTGCTCCATCTTGGTCGTCAGCTCCCCGAGCTTGACGGCGGTGTCGGCGTTGGACTTGAGGAGCTGGGTCGTCTGCGTCGCGACGTTCTGGTTGAGCTTCTCGACTTCTTCCTTGCTCGAGGACTTGCGCTCGACAGCCTGGATCTGTTTCTGGATGTCGCTCATCTGCCGGTGCAGGCCCTCGATGTCGTCGGAGGACACGCAGGCGGCGCCCGAGACGAGCGCCGCCAGGAGAAGGCCCGACAGGCCGAAGCGGCGGGAAACCCTCACGCTTACTTGGCCGTGATCACGAGGTGGGCTCGCCGGTTCTGCTGCCAGCAGCTTTCGGTCGATTCGGTGCAGAAGGGCCGCTCCTTGCCGTAGGAAACCGTGCGGATCCGCGACCCGTCCACGCCGAGGGAGACCAGGTACTCCTTGGCGGCATTGGCCCGGCGGTCGCCCAGGGCGAGGTTGTACGCGGAGGTGCCGCGTTCGTCGGCGTGGCCTTCGATCAGGACCTGGACCGTCGGATAGCGCTTCAGCCACACGGCGTCGGCGGCCAGGGCCGTCCGCGCGTCCTCGCGAAGGTCCGACTGGTCGTAGTCGAAGAACGCGTCGGTGAGGTAGCCCGCCTTGTTCATCTTGTCGATGTCCTGCGACAGGACTTCGGCCTCGACGTCTCGGCGGGGGGCGGTGGTCGTCGGAGGAGGAACCTGGGTCTCGCCGCTCGGCTTCGCCGAGATCGGCGGGCGCGCGTCCTGCGCCGTCGTGGGAGCCTTCTTCTTGCAGCCCCCGGCAATCGCGAGCGCTGCCATGAGGGTAACCAGGGTGAGCGCCGTCAGTTTCCTTTGCATTCCGTACTCCTTGAGCCGCGACGGGGGTGCCGCGGCCCCGAAACTCAATATAGCAAAGAGTTTGCCCAACCCCAAGACGGAATCGATCGCGGGCGCATCAGGGGATCCAGGCGGGCTGCAGATGGTTCCCGCCGCGCGTGAGCTGGCGCTTGTTCTGTCCGTTCGCGTCGCAGGAATAGAGCTGTGTCGAGCCGCTGCGGCGCGAGGAGTACACGATCTTCTCGCCGTCCGGCGACCACGTCGGGTGTCCGTTGGATCCCTCGGAGGTGATCTGTACCGTCTGGCCCGAGGCGAAGTCCATCACGCAGATGTTGAAGTCGCCCTCGTTGCGGCAGGCGAACGCGATGCGCGAGCCGTCTGGGGACCATGCCCCCTCGTCGTTCCAGTTGCCCGCGAAGGTGACGCGGCGGGAGCCCGTGCCCTCGGCATCCATGACGTAGATCTGCGGTGTGCCGGTCAGGTCGGAGGTGTAGAGGATCTGGCGCCCGTTCGGGGACCACGCCGGGGAGGCCTCGAGCGCCCGGCTCGTCGTCAGGCGGCGCGCCGCCCCGCCGGCCACGCCGACCGTGTAGATGTCGGTGTTGCCCTTGGCGGACCCGGCGAACGCGATCTCCCGGCCGTCGGCCGACAGCGACGGGGAGGCGTTGAGCTCCACGCCGGTCGGGACTTCGCGCTTGTCGCTGCCGTCGAGGCTCATCGTCCAGATCTGGGGGTAGAGCCGGACGTAGGAAGTGTAGGCGGCCTTCCCCGCGGCGCCGCTGGGGGTGATCGCGATCGACTTGTGGGAGGTCAGCATCCGCGCGTTGCGGCCGTCGAAGTCCATGGCGGCGATCTCCTTGGTGCCTCCCGGCTGCTCGGCGACGAAGAGGATCGTCGAGAGAAAGTTGCCCGGCTTTCCCGTGAAGTACTTCACGAGGTCGTTGGCGAGAGTGTGGGCGATCCGATCGACGTAGGACGGGCCCCCGGAGTAGCGGCGGCCGAAGATGAGCTTGCGCGACTTCAGGTCCCAGATGCGCGCTTCGATCGCGATCGTGTCGCCGCTGACGACGCCGCGGGTGTCCACGAGAACCTCGGCCCCAGTGCCCAGCCACCGGCCGGCGACGTCGGAGGTCGAGGGATCGCGGGAGCCCTGGGGGTAGAGCGCCGGCTCCGCCACGGCGAAGGCTCCGGCGTACTCGAGATCCGAGCGCAACGTCGCCGTGAACGGGTCGACGACCTGCGCCTGGAGTGCCGCGGTGCCGGGCGCGTCGAGCGCGGGCACGGCGACGGCAAGGCGCCGCGCTCCGGCGCCCTTGATCGTGATCTGGATGTCGTCGGCCGGGGCGGGTGTCGGGGCCGGAGCCTGGCAGAGCACGGGAGCGGCGGCGGCGCCCAAAAGCAGGGCACCCGCCAGGAAGGTCCGAAATCGAAGCATGGAGGGTCTCCGTTCTATCACTCGAAAACGACTTGAATTCCGAGATGCGGTCCGGCGTACTCGGGGGGCAGGGGCGGGAGGGGGGAGGACGCGATGACAGCCCGCAGCGCTGCGCGGTCCACGAAGGCGAGCCCGCTCGAAGTCACGAGACGGGCATCGGTCACCGTTCCGTCGCGTTCGATCTGGAAATGGACGACCGGGTTGACCTGGACGATCTGCGCCGGTTTGAACCAGTTGAGGCTGATGATCATGACCATCCGCTCGACGTAGACGGGGTACTTGAAGTCCGCCTGGTCGACCTTCAGGCCGCCGATTCCGGACTTGCCTCCGCCTCCCGCCGCGGGACCCGTCGCCGCGCCGGGACTTTCCTCGCCCGCCGTCGGCAGGCTCATCGCGGGCGTGGCGGCGCGGCCGGGACGGCTGATCGGAGGCGGAGTGGGTTTCTTCTTGTCCTCCTTGGCCGGCAGCAGCAGCGCCTTCTTGGAC
>JBASRI010000580.1:0-10489 GCA_049273755.1 Thermoanaerobaculia bacterium | reverse complement strand
GGGCGGAAGTCCGCGGCCCCGCGCAGCAGCGTGACGGCCGCGAGCGCTTCGAGGGTGTCGCCGAAGGCAATGACGACGGCGGCGGCCGGCGGGGTGCCCGCGGACGCATTGACCAGGAGTGCGCCGGCCACCACTCCGGGCCACAGGCGCCGGCCGTAAAGCACCAGCGCGGCCAGCGCGATTCCCGTCGGCGGCCAGATGGCCGTGACGTTGTCCTCGGCAAAGGGGAGGGCCAGCGAGAGCCGCGCGGCGCCAAAATAGGCGGCGGCAAGAGCCGCCGACCCGACGAACCACGAGATCGTGCGAGCGGGTGCGGCGGAAGCCACTGTGCAGCCATTTCAGCACAGTTGCGCCCGGGAGCCAACAAAAAGGCCCCGGCTCTCGCCGGGGCCCTGGAATCGAATCGGGGGCGACGCCTCAGTACATACCGCCCATGCCGCCGGGCATTCCGCCTCCGGCCGGCGACTTCTCCTTCTCCTTGATCTCGGAGACGAGGGCCTCGGTCGTGAGCATCAGGCCAGCCACCGACGCCGCGTTCTGAAGCGCGTTCTTGGTGACCTTGGTCGGGTCGATGATGCCCGCTTTGAGCATGTCCTCGACCTTCTCGGTCACGGCGTTGAAGCCGTAGTTGCCGCCCTTGGCCTTGAGCTCGTTGATGATCACCGAGCCCTCGGCGCCGGCGTTGTTCGCGATCTGCCGGGTCGGCTCCTCGAGCGCCCGGATCACGATCCGCGCGCCGATCTTCTCGTCGCCCGAAAGGTCGTGGGCCTTCTTCTCGACGGCCTCCATGGAGCGCAACAGGGCCACGCCGCCGCCGGGGACGATCCCCTCCTCGACGGCCGCCTTGGTCGCGTGCATCGCGTCCTCGACGCGGGCCTTCTTCTCCTTCATCTCGGTCTCAGTCGCGGCGCCCACCTTGATGACCGCCACGCCGCCCACGAGCTTGGCCAACCGCTCCTGCAGCTTCTCGCGGTCGTAGTCGGAGGTCGTATCCTCGATCTGCGTCCGGATCTGCTTGACGCGGCCCTGGATGGCCTCCTGCTTCTTCTTGGAGTGGTCGACGACGACCGTCGTGTTGTCCTTGTCGATGGTGACCTTCTTGGCGTCGCCGAGATCTTCCCACTTGACGCTCTCGAGCTTGATGCCGAGGTCCTCGGAGATCAGCTTGCCGCCCGTCAGGATCGCGATGTCCTCGAGCATGGCCTTGCGGCGGTCGCCGAAGCCCGGCGCCTTGACGGCGCAGACCTGGAGCGTTCCGCGGAGCTTGTTGACGACGAGCGTGGCCAGGGCCTCGCCCTCGACGTCTTCGGCGACGATCAGCAAGGGCTTGCCCTGCTTGGCGATCTGCTCGAGGATCGGGAGCAGGTCCTTCATGTTCGAGATCTTCTTCTCGTAGAGGAGGACCTTGGCGTTCTCCATGACGCATTCCATGCGCTCGGCGTCGGTGATGAAGTAGGGCGAGAGGTAGCCGCGGTCGAACTGCATGCCCTCGACGACCTCGAGAGTCGTCTCGAGCCCGCGCGCCTCCTCGACCGTGATCACGCCGTCCTTGCCGACCTTGTCCATCGCCTCGGCGATGATCTTTCCGATCTCCCCGTCGTTGTTGGCCGAGATCGTGCCGACGTGGGCGATGTCCTTGCCCTCGACCGGCTTGGAGAGCTTGTCGAGGTACTCGACGGCCGCCTTCACGGCCGCGTCGATGCCGCGCTTCAACTCCATCGGGTTGCCGCCGGCCGTGACGTTCTTGATGCCCTCGCGGTAGATCGCCTGGGCGAGAACGGTGGCCGTCGTCGTGCCGTCGCCGGCGACGTCTGAGGTCTTGGAGGCGACCTCGCGAACCATCTGGGCACCCATATTCTCGAGGGGATCCTGGAGCTCGACTTCCTTGGCGACCGTCACGCCGTCCTTGGTGACGGTCGGGGAGCCGAACTTCTTCTCGATGACGACGTTGCGGCCCTTGGGGCCCAGCGTCACCTTCACGGCCTCGGCCAGCTTGTTGACGCCGTGGAGGACGCGCTGCCGCGCTTCCTCACCGTACACGATTGTTTTCGCAGCCATGGTGTGTGCTCCTTACTTTTCGACCACGGCGAGCACTTCGTCCTCGCGCAGGATCAGATGCTCTTGGTCGTCGATCTTGATTTCGGTTCCGGCGTACTTGCCGATGAGGATGCGGTCACCCTTCTTGACGTCGAGCGGAAGTTGCTTGCCGTCCTCGTTGATCTTGCCCTTGCCGACGGCGACGACCTCCGCCTCCATCGGCTTCTCCTTGGCGGTATCCGGGATGATGATCCCGCCCTTCTTCATTTCCCCGGTCTCGAGTCGCTTAACCAGGATGCGGTCGTAAAGTGGCCGAATCTTCATGAAACTCCTCCTAATGAATTCTCGGTTGCGATCCGCAACCTCAGGGAGCCGGATATTAGCACTCCTCTCATGGGAGTGCTAGCAACATCCGTTGCCGCCGCAGTTGGCAGTCAGTAACTTATTATAGATCAATCACTTGCGTGCCAGCTCAAACCTCTCGCCGGGCGAAAAACACAGGGCTGCGATTGCTATGAGAAGAGACAGCGCCGGTTGCGAGATGCGAGGGATTTCCCACCCGATGCGCATCGTCTGATTGGTCGTTTCATGCATGTAGAGGAAGACGAAAACCGCGAGGAGGCCCGACACCGCGACGATTCCGGGCAGCGCCTCCCTGCAGCGCCCCGTTTTCGCAGCGGCCAGAATCAGAAGAAGGGGCAGAATCCAGGAGAGCCACGAGGTCCCTGCGCTCAGGTGCAGAATCACCAGCCCGATGACATCCTTCAGCCGGCCCCAGTGCATCTCCGCCGGCCTTCCCGTCGAGCCGTAGTTGGACGGGATGCCGAACCATCGCACATAGCTCCACCACAGCAGGCCTGCGCAGAGCGGTGGAATCACCAGTCCGGCCATTTCCCGCCAGCGTGGCCGCCCCTCCCCGACCATGCGGTCCCTCAGGACGGTTCCCAGAATGAGCAGGCCCGATCCCACGGTGCCTTCGACCTTCGTCAGGACAGCCCCCGCGAGAAAGACTCCCGCCAAGAACCGCCGGCCCGCGCCGGGATGCGGCCCCTCGTTCAGCAGCAGCATTCCGGCCGCCGTCTCGTAGAGCACCAACGGCGCTTCGGCGTTGGCGCCGGAGAAGGAGATCACCAGCGAGGCCGACAGAGCGGCCATCCAAAACGTGGCCACGAGGGTCGCATCTCGATCGCCGAGACGTCGCCGCTGAATCTCGAGAACGAGAAGCGCCGCGGCAACGAACCACAGGAGCGTCACCAGGGGCGCGGTTCTCCAGGGCATGCGACCCGCGGCGAGAATGCTCCAGGCGTCCAGCGTCGGCACGAGAGGGGGGTAGAAGGGTTGTCCGTGCCCGAACCACGGATGGCGCAGAAACTCCGGATCCACGCCTTTCCCGGCGGCGAAGTACACGGCCTTGACGCCCCAGAACAACAGGAAGTCCGTCGACGTCGCGCGAGCGGTCGCCAGCGACAACATCAAGTGTCCGACGGCGGCGCCTCCCGCGAGAATCCCGAAGGCCGCCGCCATCCGCCCGGGACGGAATGGATAACGAACCGTCTCGGCTTTCCCCTTCGCGTTTCGCGCCAGGAAGACCGCGAAGAGCACGGGCGGCGCGAGGACGATCAGGGGATTCCAGGCGACGCCCAGCAAGGTCAGGAGAGTCGATTCGAAGGCAAGGACGATCGCTCCGACCGCGAAGGCCGCCGCAGCGCGCGCCGGCAGGCTCCAGGTCCGAACCTCGGGAATCCAGAGCACCGGCAGTCCCAGCAGCGCGACGCTGGCGTGTGCCACAAGATAGAGAGCGCCGGTGATCACGGCCGAGTCTCCGGCCTCTCCCAAATGCAACCCTCCGGGAAACGGCGCAACAGGAGCGCGCCGTCGGGATCGACGCACTCGTACGACACGACGTATCGCGCACGGGCGCCTTCGGCCACAGGCCCCTTCCAGTACGAGCTGGCCGCGGGCAGGCGATCCGTGAGGACTCCCAGGGACAACATGAAGAGGAGCATCTCGTCCCCCTTGTCCTTCGCGATCGTGGTGTAGCTCTGGCCGGCCGGAATGATCTCGCGTGCGGCCTGAAGGAGGAGCCACTGGCGCGCGTAGAGCCAGTTGACCCGGTCGACCGGCGTCGAGGGAACGGAGATGGACACGGGCGAAGCGACCCAGCGAACCAGAGGCGGCGCGAGCAGCGAGAGAGTGCCGGCAATCCACATCACGGACGACACCGACCACGGAGCGCGGACGGATCGGGGTCGGCTTGTCATGACCGTTGCGATTGACTCCCTGAACTGAACGGACGGCATCGCTCGTGCCCTCGAGAGAATCGGGTCGGGCCCTGATGCTCGCTTCGCAATTGTGGTGCCTTCGTGTCTTCTAGGGAGCAGCTCTCGTTCATCGTCGAGAGGTGGAGCTCTCGGCGGTCGCACTGCCCGCCCCATTCCGGAATGTCCGGCGCGCAGAGAGCGAGGCCGGGAGTTCCCGGGGGCAAGGCGTCTCGAGCCTCAAAGACGAGCGCGGCGAAACGCCGGTCGTAGGCTGCCGCGGTCCCTTCGAGACGGCGCGCGAGCGACCCCTTACGCCAGGATCGGCGCAGAATGCGCCGCGCCGGCCACGAAGATCGGGCAACGGATTGCCACCAGTCAGCGAGACGAAAGCTGTGACGAACGCGACTGTCGCTGCGAACCGGCGGAGCCGCAATGGAATTCCCTTCTGGGATGCCGGGTCCGCCATGGAAAATAAGCTTACGACAGCCGACACCCGCCGCATTCCGATCTGTCGGGACTGGGATACCCTCGCGGTCGAGGCTCAATCCGCAATCACGAGGCCCTGCCATCCACGACGTCATGGATCGCTCATCGGTCGCAATTTCGGACGGCGCCAGCTCGCAGGACCTCTCTCGGACTCGTCGAGCATGCGCTTGGGTGCTGGCCTGTTTCGCCTTCGTGTGCGTGTACTTCGTTGGACTGTATCCGGGTGCTGCGGACTCAAATCAGCGGAGCCACTTCCAGCTTTTGCGGGCGCTCGGAGAACGCGGCACCGCGGGAATCGAACCCGAGTTGCGCGAGCTCGGCTCGCATACGGACGTCGCCGTCCACGACGGACGCCGGTTCTCAAACAAAGGGCCTGGCTTGTCGGTCGCGGCTCTGCCCGCGTATTGGGTGCTTCGTGGGTTTCTGCCTGCCCCTTCCTCGTTGCAGGACTGGCTGGTCTTCTACGGAGCCCGGGTCTTCTCGGTCACGCTCGTCGTCGTCCTGGCGCTGTTCGTGTTCACGATGCGCGCCCAGCGACGAAGTCCCAACTCGTTCTTCCTCCCGCTCTGGCTGTTTGCACTGCTCTTCGCTACACCATTCCAGGTCTACGCTCGGTCGTTCTTTTCTCACGGCTTCGTTGCGGCGATCTTGTTCCTCAGCTTCACACTCGCAGTGCATGACCGCGGGCTGATGTCGGCGGCAACCGCCGGATTCCTGGCTGCGGCGGCTGTCGCAACCGAGTACCCCGTCGCGGTCATCGCACTCTGTCTGCTGATCGCGGTCGCCGTGCGAGGGCCCGGAGTCCGGCTGGCGGCCTTCCTCGCCGGCTCCGCCGCTCCGGCCTTGGCGCTCGCCTGGTATCACGCCCACTACTTCGGTGGACTCTTCAGCTCGCCGCCCGCCGCGAGCGAAAGCTACTCGTCGCTCGCCGGGCGAGGCCTCGCGGGAATCTCCTGGCCCTCGCTCGGCACCACTGCCGGACTCTTTCTGGATCCCGCGCACGGGTTGCTGTACTTCTCCCCTTTCATGATCCTGTGGCCCATTGTGGCCGTGGCCTCCCTCCGAAGGCTGAGAACCGATCCGTCTCTGCTCGTACCCGTGCTCGGCCCCCTGCTGCTCCTGCTCGCGATCTCCGGATATGTGCCTCCTCACTGGCGCGGAGGGTGGTGCCTGGGGCCGCGCTATCTGGTCGCGGGCTTCCTCCTGGTCTTCTGGCTGCTGCTGTCCCGAGCGACTGTGAGTCGGCGCCCCATAGGGCTCCCGCTGCTTCTTGCGAGCGTCACCTACGGCGCCGTCATGTTGGCCGTCTGCGGCTCCACGTATTGGTTGATCCCGTACGAATCGTGGAATCCGGCCCGGACGGTCTCGCTCTACTTCCTCCGCCACGGACTGGTGGAATTCAACCTGGGAGTGGCGGCGGGTCTGCCGCCCCTGGCCTCGCTCGCCCCTCCCCTTCTTGCCTGCGCCGTTGCCTTCGTCGTCGCGATGAGAAGCGCAAAGATCCCGCGCCCCGCGATTCTGGCAGGAACTCTCGCCGGCCTCCTGACGGCGGTCGCCGTCCTTTCAATCCCTCCGTCGCCGAAGGCGGTGGAACACAGCTCGCGGACGGGCCTCGCGGGCGCCCTTCTTCCGTCGATGCGCGCAGGCTGGCGCTGAGATGCCGGATCGCGGCGTGTCTCTAGTTAACGTTACGCGGCGCGCGTCGGACGATCCGCGGTCGATGAGCCTTTCCGGCAAACGGGTCCTGATCACCGGTGGTCTGGGGTTCATCGGATCCAATCTGGCCCGCCGCCTCGTCGCCGAAGACGCCCGCGTGACGCTCTGCGACGCGATGATCGAAGGTTACGGAGGCAATCCCGCCAACATCCGGGAGGTCCGGGAGCGCGTCACCGTGGAGACCGCCGACGTGCGGGATGCCCCCGCGATGGAGCGTCTGGTCGCCGGGCAGGACGTCGTTTTCCACCTCGCCGCGCAGGTGTCCCACGTCATGTCGCTCTCGAATCCCTATCCCGACATCGACATCAACATCAAGGGAACGGCCGTTGTGCTCGAAGCCTGCCGGAAGAAGAACCCCGAAGCGCTGCTGGTTCGCTCCGGCACCCGCGGCCAGTATGGTCCCGCCGTGACTCTTCCAGTCTCCGAGCAAACGCCGTCGGACCCGCGCGGCATCTACGAGATCTCGCAGCTCTCGGCCGAGATGATCTGCCGCACCTACACGCGCATCCACGGGATCCGCACCGTGCCGCTGCGGCTGACGAACGTCTACGGACCGCGGGGACAGATGCATCACTCGCAGTTCGGCGTCGTCAACTGGTTCGTGCGGCTGGCGCTGGAAGGCCGGCCGATCCCGATCTTCGGATCGGGCAAGATCCTGCGCGATTTCCTCTACGTCGACGACTGCGTCGAGGCACTGCTCCTGGCGGCGCGCGAGCCCGGGGCTGTCGGCGAGATCCTGAACGTCGGCCACGACCGGCCCTCCACGTTCCTCGAGGTCGCGGAAGTGCTCCGGGAACTCGTGCCCGGGACCCGCATCGAGTTCACGGACTTCACCCCCGAGCGCAAGGCCCAGGAGCCGGGCGATTTCGTCTCCGACATCACCAAGATCCGCGGCCTGCTCGGATGGGAGCCGAAGATCGGCTTGCGCGAGGGGCTCGCGCGGACGGTGGACTTCTATCGCGAGCGGCGGCAGGACTACTTCTGACCGAAGTCGCGTGGTTCCGGTAAGCTACGCCCAGTCCATGGTTTCGATTCATCCCACGGCCCTGGTCGCGACGACGGCGATCGGCGAGGGCACCCGCATCTGGGCCTTCGTCAACATCCTCGCGGGCGCCCGGATCGGCCGGGACTGCAACATCTGCGACCGTTGCTTCATCGAGAACGACGTCGTGCTCCGCGACCGCGTCACGGTCAAGTGCGGCGTCTCGCTCTACGACGGCCTCGAGCTCCAGGACGACGTGTTTGTCGGTCCCGACGTCGTGTTCGCCAACGACCCGCGGCCACGCAGCGGGAGGCACCTGGAGGCCTATCCCCGCACCCGGGTGCGCGAGGGCGCGAGCCTCGGGGCCGGGGCGATCCTGTTGCCCGGGGTCACGATCGGACGCTTCGCCATGGTCGGCGCGGGGGCCCTGGTGACCCGCGACGTCCCGGACTTCGCCCTGTCCTACGGGAGCCCGGCTCAAGTTCACGGTCACGTCTGCCGCTGTGGCTCTAGCCTCCGCTTCGAGAACGGGTCCGCCTCCTGCACCTGCGGCCGCCGCTACACCCGCCTCGCCGGCGGCGAGGTCGTCGAGACCGCATGACCGGCGCGGCGGCCGCGAACCCCAGGGTCGTCTTCGGGGCGCTCGGTGCCGACTACCTGGGCAAGCGAGCCGCGATCGACGCGGCGATCGCCCGCGTCCTCGCCCGGGGCTGGTTCATCCTGGGCGAGGAGGTCCGCGTTTTCGAGGAAGCGTTCGCGAAGTTCCTCGGTGTGAAGTACGTCGTCGCGTGCGCCAACGGAACCGAGGCCATCGCGCTCGCGCTGCAGGCGGCGGGCCTCGCGCGCGGCGACGAGGTCCTGCTGCCGGCCAACACCTGCGTGCCTACGCTGGCGGGCGTGCGGCTGGCGGGCGGGCAGCCGCGCCTGTCCGACGTCGATGCCGACACGCTGACGCTCGATGCCGGGAGCGCCGCCCGCGCGCTGTCCCCCGCGACGAAGTTTCTTCTGCCGGTCCACCTCTACGGCGGCCTGGCCGACCTCGACGGCCTGACCGCGCTGGCCGCCGACAGACGCTCGACCCTCATCGAGGACTGCGCGCAGAGCCACGGCGCGCTCCTGGACGAGCGCTTCGCGGGGTCCTTCGGAGCGGCCGCGGCCTTCTCCTTCTATCCATCGAAGAACCTGGGCGCCTACGGAGACGGGGGTGCCGTCGCGACGAACGACCCGGCTCTGGCCGGCCGCCTCCGGCAACTGCGGCAGTACGGGTGGAGCCGCCGCGACGTCGCCGAACGTGAAGGCTGGAACTCGCGGTTGGACGAGCTCCAGGCGGCGATCCTCTCCGCCAAGCTGCCCTTCCTCGCCGCCGAAAACGCGCACCGCCGAAAGATCGCGGAGCGCTACGACGCGGCGTTTGCAGAGCTCCCGCTCCAGCGGCTCGTCTCGCGGTCCGGAAGCGTCCCTTCACGCCACATCTACCCGGTGCGTCTCCAGCGTCGCGACGCACTTCGCGAGCATCTTCTTTCCCGAGGCATCGAGACTGGCGTCCACTACCCGGTCCCTCTGCACCTCCAGCCCGCGTACGCCTTTCTCGGAGGCCGGAAGGGCGACTTCCCCGTCTCCGAGAACGCATGCGAGACCGTGGTCTCGCTTCCGATCCATCCCGCCCTCTCCGACGCGGACGTGGAAGCCGTGATCGCCGCGGCGCGGAGCTTCTTCGAACGGGGCGCGCGACGATGAGCCGCGCGCTCGTCTCGGTCGTCGTGCCCGTGTACTTCAACGCCGCGAGCCTGCCGAAGCTCGCCGAGCGGCTGCGGGCGATCGCCGACGCTGCGGACTTCGACGTCGAGGCGATCTTCGTGGACGACGGCTCGGGCGACGAGTCCTGGGAGAGGATCCGGGAGATCGCGGCAAGCTGGCCGCGCGCCCGCGGCGTGCGCCTGACGCGCAACTTCGGCTCGCAAATGGCGATCACCGCCGGCCTGGCCGAGGCGCGGGGGCAGGCCGCCGCGGTCCTCTCGGCGGACCTCCAGGAGCCGCCGGAGCTGTTGCCCGACTTGGTCTCTGCCTGGCGCAAGGGGGCGACGGCCGTCCTCGCGGTTCGCCGGAGCCGCCCCGAGGCGTGGACGACCCGCGCGGCCGCCGGCGTCTACTACCGGACCCTGCGGCGCCTGGCGTTCGACCAGATGCCGTCCGGAGGCTTCGACTGTTTCCTGATCGGGCGCTCCGCGATCGACTTCCTCGTCGAGAGCCGGGAGATCCACACGTCGCTGCCGGGTCTCCTGCTCTGGGGCGGCTTCGCCACGGCCCTCGTGCCCTACGACCGCGTCGTTCGCGAAGAGGGCGCGTCGCGGTGGACGCTGGCCAAGAAGCTCAAGTACTTCCTGGACGCCGTCATCTCCTTTTCCTACGCTCCCCTGCGCTGGATGTCGGTGGCCGGTGCGATTCTCGCCCTGGCCGCCTTCGGATACGCCGTGTTCCTCGTCCTCTACAAGCTCGTCCACGGCCAGCCGATCCAGGGCTGGACCTCGCTGATGGTCGCGCTGGCGTTCTTCTCGGGGGTGCAGCTTCTCTCGCTCGGCGTCCTGGGCGAGTACCTCTGGCGCACGCTCGACGCCGCCCGGGCGCGGAAGGGGTTCCTGGTGAGGGAGCGGACCGAGAAGGCCTAGACGTCAGCCCAGCGAGTCGAGAACCGCCTCGCCGACCCGTTCGACCTCCGCGTCCGTGAGCTCGGCGAACATCGGGAGCGCGAGGACCTCCTTGGCCGCTCTCTCCGCCTCGGGAAAGTCGCCTTCGCGGCCGCCGAGATCCCGGAAGCACTCCTGGAGGTGGAGGGGGATCGGGTAGAAGACCGACGTCGAGACGCCGCGCTCCGCCAGGCGCCTGCGAACGGCGTCCCGGCCGGTCACGCGCACGACGTACTGGTGGTAGACGTGGCGACGCCCGGGCGTTTCGGCGGGCAGCCCGATGCGGCCGGCGCGCGCGGCGTCCGCCAGGAGCGCGTCGTACC
>JBASRI010000576.1:0-16833 GCA_049273755.1 Thermoanaerobaculia bacterium | reverse complement strand
GTCAGATCAGGAACTTCCCCGCCTTCATCACCCGGTCCCCGTCGATCCAGATATCGAAGTTGCGGCCGACGACGTCGATGTGCGTCGTGCTCTTCCACTTCGCGCCGGTGTGCTCGGCGTAGGGATGGCCGAAGGCCAGGTGGAGCGTCGGGAGCTTCTCGTCCTGGAGGATGTTGCCGATGACGTCGGTGAGCGCGATGTTGGTCCCGATCGCGAACTCGCCGACGCGGTCCGAGTTCTCGTCGGTGGATGTGTAGGCGCGAAAGTCCTCGACGAGGTCCTGGCGGTTTGAGCGGACGTCCGTGATCCGGCTGTTCTCGATCGTGACCGAGAGCGGATTGGCCTGGAGGTCCCCGTACCGCGCGCAGAGATACTCGCCGACCACGCCGTCCGCGACGTAGACGCCGTCGACGCGCGCGGGAGAGGTCAGAACCTCCCCGCCCGGAAGGTTGCTCCACTTGGACGTCGAGATGATTCCCGAGGTCTTGAGCCACTTGATCGCGGGGTCGAAGATCGCCTCGATGCGCGAGCCCGCCGGAGACGTCGCCAGGATCTTCTTGGCCTTCCGTGCGCGCTCGAGCACGCGGCTCGAGATGGCGTCGACCTCGTCGTAGTTGGCCCGCATCGCCTCCGTCATGATCCGGTGCGAGATCGAGACCATATGGGCGTGGCGGATCTGCCGCCGATCCACGATCGCGGTCAGCTCCCGACGGAACGCGAGCTCGCCCTGCTTGGGCTGTCCCGCGTAGATCGAGACGTCCGCGCGCTCCAGCGCGGCCGTCACGGCCGCGGGCAGGGCGAACATCGGGCGCGCTCCGTAGTCCTCCATGATGTGAGTCTCGACGGAGGCGCCCACGCCGCGCGCCTGGTCGGCCAGGCTCGCGGCGATCTCCTCGGTCTCCCGGTCCGTGACGATCACGACCCGTTCACCGGGCTGAACCCGCAGGCAGGTCCGAATGGCATTGCGGGCGCCGGGGACGAGGTCCTCGGCGTAGGCGGTCGACAGTCCCGTCTCGTTCGGCATCGTGGTGTGCTCGCTCCTGGTCGAGGTTCGTTCCGGGGCTAGTGCGAGGCGGCGCGCGTCCGAGGCGTTTCCACGGGCAGCCCGTGGGTGGTCTCTTCGCAGATGTAGTCGACGACTTTCTTCAGGTCCCCGCCGGTCGCGTCGAAGACACGCAGTTGCCGGTCGGCGCCCGCTCCATTCTCGAGGATCCAGTGTACTCCGTCGAAGATCTCCCGGCGAGAGCCGAGCTCGTCCACGACGTCGTCCACGAACGCGAGCATCTCGACGACGAGGTCATGGAAGGGGACTTCGATCTCCTTGCCGAAATCGATCAGTTTCCCCTCGATGCCGTACCGGGCGGCCCGCCACTTGTTCTCGAGGATCAGGGCGCGGCGGTACCGGCGGAAGCCCAGGTTCTGCAGACGCAGCTTGTAGAGCTTGACGCAGATCGCCTGGAAGAGCGCGGCCAGCGTGACGGTCTCGTCCAGCCGCATGGGAACGTCGCAGACCCGGAACTCGATCGTCTCGAAGAAGGGATGCGGCCGGACGTCCCACCAGATCTTCTTGCCGTTGTCGATGCAGTTGGTGTTGACGAGGATCCGGACGAACTCGTCGAACTCCGCGGGTGTCTCGAAATACTCCGGCATGCTCGTGCGCGGGAAACGGTCGAAGACCTTCGTCCGAAAGCTCTTCAAACCCGTGTTGCGTCCCAGCCAGAACGGCGAGTTCGTCGAGAGCGCCAGCATGTGCGGCAGGAAGTACAACGCCTCGTTCATGATCTGGATGGCGAGCGCGCGGTCCTTGATCCCGACGTGCACGTGCAGGCCGAAGATCAGGTTCGCCCGCGCCAGAAGCTGCATCTCCTGGACGACCGAGTCGTAACGCGGATCCGGGAAGATCTTCTGGTCGGCCCAGTTGGAAAACGGATGCGTGCCGGCGGAGGCCACGCGCATGCCGTTCTTGAGCGCCAGGCGGATGATCTCCGTCCGCATCTCGCCGACGTCCTGCCGGACTTCGTCGATGTTCTTGCAGATGCCGGTGCCGATCTCGATGACCGACTGGTGCATCTCGGGCTTGACCCGCTCCTTCAGGACGAGCTTGCCCTCGTCCAGGATCTCCTGGACGTGGGAGCGCAGCTCCCGCGTCTCCGGATCCAGGATCTGGAACTCTTCTTCGACGCCGAGGGTGAAGGCGGGCCGGTCCACGGAAGAGGTCAGACCTCGCTGCGCGGTCGGGAGGCCGAGGGCCCGCGGGGCGCGGCCGGCTTTCGAGGCCGGGGCGCGGTTCGCTTGGCGGATGCCTCCGTGGGCGCCTCGCCGCCGGCGAGGAAGGTCTGCCACCGGTAGTCCGCCAGCGGCCGTGCGTCTTCCGCGACGCGCTCGAGCAGCCACTTGGCGGCATGGTCGACGACCCAGGCGAAGTTCTCCTGCCCAACGGACTCGAGGGCCGCATCCGGCGCCGGGTTCAGGAAGTCGATGGCGTACGGGACGCCGTCGCGGACGGCGAACTCGAGCGTGCAGAAGTCGTAGCCCAGCGCGTTCATCAGTTTCAGGGAATCGCTCCGCACGCGCTCATGCAGCGACGGCTCGATCGGGTCTCCGTCCTTGACGTAGCGCTCGTGGTGCGGCCGGCGCGGGTCGTAGCGCATGATGTGGACGTCCTTGCGCCCGACCGCGTAGCACCGGAAGTACTGGTCGAAGACGATCTCCTCCTGGAGCGTCATCACGTTCTGCCCCGACTCCTGATAGGCGGCGAAGAACTCCTGGGGATTGCTCACGCGGTAGACGCTCTTCCAGCCGCCGCCGGAGTACGGCTTGAAGTACGCCGGGAACCCGATGTACTGGAACATCTCCTCCCACTCGAGCGGGAAGACGAGGTTCGACATGGACTCCGAGGTGGTGTCGGGCGGGTGCTGGTTGGAGGGGAGGATGACGGTCTTGGGGACGGCGACCCCGACGGCCCGGGCGACGACGTTGTTGAAGAACTTGTCGTCGGCCGACCACCAGAAGGGGTTGTTGACGACGACCGTCCCGTCGATCACGGCCTTCTTCAGGATCGCCCGGTAGAAGGGGATGTCCTGGCTGATGCGGTCCAGGATCAGGTCGTAGCGGCGGGGGCTGTCGAGGCCGATCCCCCCCACCAGGACGGGCTCGGCGACGGCGCCCTGCCCCTCGCGGTTGATCCGCTCGATCAGAGCCTGCGGGAAGGAGCGTTCCTGGCCGAAGAGAATGCCGATGCGTTTCATGAGCGTCCTCGGTTACCGCCGACCTACGGTCGGCGTTGCCTTACGGCTGCGTCGTTGATGCCCGGGGCCTCCGGGGGAGGGGGATTATCTCACGCGGAATGTCGTAGGGGCGGGGCACGTCCCCGCCCTACGGTGACTTGGCGAGCACCCACTCCTCCATCCAGGCGATGTTCCGATCCCCGAGGTCCCGAATGAGGCGAGGCTCCCGCACGCCGTGGGGCTGACGAGGGTAGGCGACCATCTTGACCGGCACTCCGCGGCGCTTCAGCGCGGTGTAGAGCTGGTAACCCTGCGAGACGGGCACGCGCACGTCGGCCTCGCCGTGCTGGATCAGGGTCGGCGTCTTCGCATTCCCGATGTGACCCATGGCCGAGTGAGACCGGTACACCTCCGAGACGCCGTCCTGCCAGAACTCGCCGCCGAAGTAGTCCGGGACAAACGCCGGAATGTCGGCAGTCCCTGTGAAGGAAATCAGGTCGGTCACCGGCGCGCCGATCGAGGCGGCCTTGAACCGGCTGGTCTGCGTGATGATCCAGGACGCCATGAAGCCGCCGTAGCTCCAGCCCATGACGCCCAGGCGATCGGGGTCGGCGATGCCGATTGCGATGACTTTGTCGACGCCGGCCATCAGGTCGGCGTAGTCGCCCCCGCCCCAATCCTTGACGTTGGCCTGCCGGAAGGTGGTGCCGTAACCCGAGGAGCCGCGCGGGTTGGCGCGAAGAACCGCGTAGCCCTCCGCCGCGAGGGCGGCCACGGGATAGGCCCCCGGGGTCGCGATGTGCGTCAGCTTGAAGACGCCCGCGGGACCGCCGTGGACGACCAGCAGAAGCGGGTAGCGCTTTCCGGGCTCGTAGCCGACCGGGAGTGTGAGCACTCCCTCGATCGGTTTGCCGTCGGGGCTCGTCCAGGCGATCGTCCGAGTCTGGCCGAGGGGGTGCTTCGGGAGCGACGCATTGACGTCCGAGATCTTCACGGGAGAGAAGGAAGAGAGCGGGCTCGCCCAGGCCTCGGTCGCATCCGTTGGCGTCTGGCGGACGAAGCCGATCCAGTCTCCTCTCGCGTTCACGCTGGCGCCGTTGGCGACTTTCCCCTCTTCGGTCAGCGCGCGGATCGCGCCGGACTTCAGGTTCTGCGAATAGAGGACGTCGGAGACACCTTTGGGCTCGCTGAAGTAGATCGTCTGCGAATCGGCCGACCAGCCCGCAAGATCCGGCGATTCGTCGAAGGAGGACGGCAGGTCGCGCGAGGGCCCTCCCGAGGCCGGGGCGACGCGGAGGAAGCGGCGATGCGCCCAGCGCGGAGGGTCGTCGGTCGCGACGTAGACGATCCACCGGCCGTCGGGGGAGTAATGCGGCGAGTTCTCCGCGGCGCCGGTCGCGGCGAAGGGCCGCACCGCGCCGGTGGCGACGTCCACCAGCGAGATGTCGGAGGTCGGCCAGTCGTTGGCGATGGGCCGGGCCGTGTGCGAGATGGCGATCGTCTTCCCATCGGGCGACCAGTCGAGCGCGTCGCCCGGCCCGCCCTCGGGCGTTCCGCCCACCGAGAAGCTCGACGCGAGAAGCCTGCGTGCCTCGCGCCGGCCCGCGGCGTCCGGCTCGACCGCCGCCAGCCACAGCCGGCCCGGGCGGTCGTCCTCGTCCACCACGCGCGCGTCGTCCTTTTCCTTTTCGCGCCTCTCCCGATCGCCGCTGATCGGCTCGGGCGCGACGTACGCGATCCATTTTCCGTCCGGCGACCAGGCGAGCTGTGACACGTCGGCCTTCGACGACGTCAACCGCCGCGCCTCGCCGCCCTGGATGGGCAAGAGCCAGACGTTGACGTTCGGGTCGCCGCGCTTGCCGAGAAATGCAATCCACCGACCGTTCGGCGACCAGCGCGGGCGGCTCGAGGAGGCGTCGGCGAACGTGACCTGCCGCGCGTCCTTGCCGTCGGTCGAGGAGAGCCAGATCTGCGTGCGCCACTCGCTCTTCTCGGGCTCGTACGCCGCATCCCGGACGACGTACGCCGCCCGCCGGCCGTCCGGCGACACCTGCACGTCCGAGACCAGGCGGTACTTCAACGTCTCCGCCGGCGTCCACTTGCCGGCGGCCTCCGGCGGCGCCACCAGCGCGGCAATCAACAGCAGCATCCTCATCGTTGCACCTCGAGCTACAGCCAGCCGCGCTCACGGAACCAGTAGAGCATCCCGCCCGAGAGAACGATCTTCTCGAGTTGCTCGAGGTCGATGCCCGGCTTTGCCCCGGGCTCTCCCTGGCGAAACCGAGTCGGCAGCTCGAGGCCCTCGCCATCGACGAGCTCGTCGTCCAGGTGCGGAAAGCTCATTGCGGGAAAGGATATCCCCTGGGCGTTCCGAAGGACCTCTTTGTCATCCCGAGCGTAGCGAGGGATCCCTTTGAAGCGGCACCGAGACTACGAAGGGATGAACGCCGCGCTTCGCGCGACGTGGGTTACCGCTGGCCTCTGGCCAGCGTTGTCTACTGCTGCGGGCTTGCCTCTGGTGGACGGCGCGCCTACTGCCGGGGGGTCCGCCTCTGGTGGTCGGCTATCTCGTCGCTGCGCTCCTCGGGATGACAGGGGGGAGCCAGTTCCTCTCACCAGATCTGGCAGGTCTCCTTTCGCACCATCGCGTCTCCCGCCTTGCACGAGAACGCTGTCGCGAACGAGGGCAGGTTCGATGGCGCGCCGTTGGCACGAAGCTCCGGCAAAGGATGGGGGTTGGTGTTCATCAGGAGCCTCGAGAGCTCGGGGCGGACGTTGGCCGACCAGACGCGCGCCCAGGCGAGATAGAAGCGCTGGTTGCCCGAGAGGCCGTCGATCGATGCCGGCTCGGGCTTGCCCGCAAGCGTACCCCGGTAGGCGCGGTATGCGATCCCGAGTCCTCCGAGGTCCGCGATCGACTCGCCCAGCACGAGCTTGCCGTTGACGTTCTGATCTTCGAACTTGTAGGCCGAAAACTGATCCTCGACGCACTTGGCGCGCGCCTCGTAGTTTTTGGCGTCCTCTGCCGTCCACCAGTCGCTCATGTTGCCTCGAGCGTCGAACTTGCGGCCCTCGTCGTCGAAGCCGTGGGTCAGCTCGTGTCCGATGACCGCTCCCATCGCGCCGTAGTTGACGGCGTCGTCGGCCTTCGGGTCGAAAAACGGCGGCTGGAGGATCCCGGCCGGAAAAACGATCTCGTTCAACTGCGGGTCGTAATAAGCGTTGACCTCAGGCGGCGTCATCTGCCAGTCCTCGCGATCCACGGGCTTGCCGACCTTTCCGAGAAGCCGTTGGCTCTCGAAGTCCTCGGCGCGCTGAGAATTGAGAACGTAGGGCCCCCGGTCGATGGCCAGCTTCGAGTAGTCGCGCCAGACGTCGGGATAGCCGATCTTGGGCCGGACCAGCGCGAGCTTGTCGAGGGCCTTTGCGCGGGTCGCTTCGCCCATCCATGGCAAGGTCTTCAGGTCGTCCCGGAGCGCCGCGAGAAGGTTCTTGACCATGGCGTCCGCGCTCGCCTTGGCCGCGGGCGGGAAGTAGTCGTGAACGTAGGCCTTGCCGAGCGCCTGGCCGAGCGCCGCGTCGGTCGCAACCACGCAGCGCTTCCACCGCGCCTCGTTCTCGGGGGTGCCTTGGAGGGTCTTTCCGTAGAACGCGAAGTCTTCGTCTACGAACGCCTTCGAGAGATCCGGCGCGGCCGAGTGGATCAGGTGCCAGCGCAGGTAGGTCTTCCATTCCGGGATGGGTGTGGCGCGGAGCTCTTTGTTGACGGTCTCGAAGAACTTCGGCTGCGCGACGTTGACCGCCGCGGGCGACACCCCCCGCTGGCGAAAGTATTCGGTCCAGGAGAAGTTCGGCGTCAGCTTCGCCAACGCCGCGGGATCCATGCGGTTGTAGGTCTTCTCCGAATCCCGAGCCTCGTCCGGCTTCATGGAGGCTTCGGCCAGCCGCGTTTCGATCGCCATCACGGTCTTCGCGTTCGCGGCGGCCTGAGGCGCCGCGTCTCCGAGAAGCTCGAACATCTTGGTCATGTGCGCGGCGTACTGGCCGCGCAGCGTGCGCGAGGCCTCGTCCGTCTTCGTGTAGTACTCGCGGTCGGGCAGACCCAGTCCGCCCTGCGAGGCGATGGCGATGACCTCGCTCGAGTTGCGCCGGTCCTGCTCGGCCGTGAAGTGGAAGACCGCGCTTGAGAAGCCCTGAAGCCTGGCGATGGTGGACTGGAGATCCGCGGGGGTCGCGATCTTCTGGATCGCTTCGAGCTCCGGTCGGAGCGGCTGGATCCCGGCGGCTTCGATCGCGCCCTCGTCCATACAGCTCGCCCAGAAGTCGCCGACCTTGCGCACGTCCGAGCCCGGAGCGCTGGAAGTGGACGCGGCGGCCTTCTCCAGAACCGTGTGCAGCTTGTTGCGGTTCTCCTCGAACAGGAGGCTGAAGGAGCCCCAGTAGGACTGGTCGGCCGGGATCGGGTGGGCTTTCAACCACCCTCCATTGCCGTAGAGGTTCAGGTTCGTGCACGCCGAGACGGACGGGTCGAGGTCGGCGGGGTCGATGCCGTGAATCTCGGAGGGAGCCGACGCTGCCGGTGCCGACGCTTTCGGGGCGATTACGGCCGGTGGAGACGTCGGCGCGGGAGCAGGGGTCTTGGTCGCCGCGCACCCGGCCGTCAGTGCGCAAATCAAAGCGAGCGTCGTGCGCGAGATCTTCACGGAACCTCCTTCGCTTTCTGCCTGAGGACTACGGGAGTCGGGCGCCGGGGTTCTGGAGTCCGGTGAGGATTTCGTCCTCGAGACTCTATGACGGAAGAAATCCGGACCGGACCCCGGGTGACGCAGAGCACCCCCGGGTGCGTCCTGGGGCTGTACCCTGTGGCGGACCACACAAGGGGAGGTTCCATGCGTCGCGTGTTTGCTCTCGTCGTGTCCGCAGCCCTCGTCACCGCCCTCGCGGCGGAAGCCCGGATCGACCCCGCATCGGAAGCCCTCGTTCTGCAGACAGGCCGGGTGCTCCCGGCCGTCGCCTCGACACGGGGAGTCGGAGGCTCGTTTTTCAAGACTTCCCTCCAGCTCTTCAACCCCTATGGCTCGGCCTTTTCGGGCAAGCTCGTCTATCACCCGCTCGGCGTGTCGGGATCTCCGGCGGACCCGAGCCTGGACTTCTCGCTCGCCGCGGGCGAGACGGTCGGCTACGACGACGTGCTCGTGGCGATGGGGCAGACCGGCCTGGGCACCCTCGACATCAACGTGCCCAACGCGTCGGCGTCGCCGGTCATCGTGGCGCGCGTCTTCAACGACGGAGGCGCTTTGGGAACCTCCGGTTTCACCGAGGAAGCGGTGAGCCCGAGCGAGAGCGGCTCGGGCAGCCGCGTGTTGAAGCCCAACACGATCGGCTATCTCGTCGCTCCCTCCAACTTGACGGCGTTTCGGTTCAACATCGGGGTGAGGACCCTGGCCTCGGGCGTTTCGATGTCGATCTACGTCCAGAACGCCAATGGGTCGGTGGTCTTCTTGACGCAGAAGAGTCTCGGGCCGAACCTCTTCCTGCAAGAGGAGGCGAGTGCCTTCCTCGGAACGGCTCTGCCGCCCGGCGGCACCGTGAAGATTCAGGTCCTGGGCGGCAGCGTGATCGTCTACGGAGCGATGGCTGACAACACGACGCAGGACCCGAGCATCCAGTACGCGCGGGTGGTGCCGTAGGACCAGAGACCTCCTACTGCGTCAGCGGTCCGCCGGCCCCCGGGGCGCGACCCTCGTTGTCGCCGAAGAGGAGCCGCCCGTTGGACAGCCGCGTGTCGCGCAGCGTCACCGCGAGCGCCTCGGCCAGCGTCGACACCAGAAAGACCTCGATCTGCCCGCGGACCTCTTCGGAGAGATCTTCCAGGTCCGGCTCGTTCTCCTTCGGGATGACGATGCGCGTGATGCCCGCCCGCACGGCGCCGAGAATCTTCTCCTTGAGGCCGCCGATCGGAAGAACACGGCCCGAGAGCGTGATCTCACCCGTCATGGCGACATCGTGCCGCACTGGCCGTTTCGACAGGGCCGAGACGACCGCCGAGGCCATCGCGATGCCCGCCGAGGGGCCGTCCTTGGGGATCGCCCCCGCCGGAACGTGGATGTGGATGTCGCGCTCGAAGTCCTTCTCGTCGATGCCCAGCAGACTCGCGTGCGAGCGCGCGAACGACCAGGCGGCGCGGGCGGACTCCTTCATGACGTCGCCGAGCTGTCCCGTCAGGATCAGCTCACCCTTGCCACGCATCGGCGAGGCCTCGACGAACATGATGTCGCCGCCGGCCGGCGTGTAGTACATGCCGGTCGCGATGCCGACCTGGTCTTCCGAAGCCATTTTCTCGGGGTGCACGTGCGGCCGGCCCAGCAGCGGCCGGACGTCCTCGGCGCGGATCTCGTACTTCTCGATCTCGCGGGCGGCGATGCGCCGCGCGACCTTGCGGGCGAGCTTGCCGAGCTCCCGCTCGAGCTGCCGCACGCCCGACTCGCGCGTGTAGCTCGCGATGACCTCGCGGATCGCCGGATCGGTCAGAACGAGCTGTCCCGGCGCAAGGCCGTTCTCCTGGATCTGGCGCGGCACGAGGTAGCTCTTCGCGATCTGGAGCTTCTCCTCCTCGGTGTAGCCGGCGAAATGGACGGCCTCCATGCGGTCGAGCAGGGGCCCCGGGATGCTTTGTGTGAAGTTCGCCGTCGCGATGAAGAGGACTTCCGAGAGGTCGAACGGCACTCCGAGGTAGTGGTCCGTGAAGGAATCGTTCTGCGCCGGGTCGAGCACCTCGAGCAGCGCCGAGGCCGGATCGCCCTGATAGGACATGCCGAGCTTGTCCACCTCGTCGAGCAGGAAGACCGGATTCTTGGAGCCGGCCTGCTTCATACCCTGGAGGATGCGGCCGGGCATCGCTCCGATGTAGGTCCGCCGGTGGCCTCGGATGTCGGCCTCGTCGCGCGCGCCGCCCAGCGAGATGCGGACGTACTTGCGTCCCATCGCCCGCGCGATCGACTTCGCGATCGAGGTCTTGCCGACTCCCGGCGGGCCGGAGAAGAGAAGAATGCGGCCCCTCGCGCTGCGAGCCACCGCCTTCGCGTCTTTCGGGGCGGCGGTCTTGTTGTCACCTTCGGCCTTGCCCTTCTCGCCTTCGGACTTCTCACCCGACTTGTCGCGATCCTGAGCGAGCTGGCGCACCGCGAGGAACTCGAGAATGCGGTCCTTGACGTCCTTCAAGCCGTAGTGGTCCTCGTCCAGGACGCGCGCCGCTTCGGGGACGTCGAGCCTCTCGTCGGTTCGCGTGTTCCACGGCAGCTCGGCGACCGTCTCGAGGTAGGTCCGGATGACCTGCGACTCCATGGACTCGCGCCCGATGCGCGTCAGCCGCTGCCACTCGCGGTCGACTTCCTTGTGGGCGTCCTCGGGCAGGTCGAGCGCGTCGAGCTTGGCGCGCAGCTCCTTGAGCTCCTCGTCGGAGGCGCCGCCGTCCTCGCCGAGCTCTTTCTGGATCGCCTTCATCTGCTCCCGCAGGTACATCTCGCGCTGGCGGCTCCCGAGCTCCTCCTTGACCTTGGACTGGATGTCCTCCTGGGCCGAGAGGACGTCGATCTGCCGCTGCACGTTCACGAGCACGCGCCGCATGCGATCCTCGACCGACAGGGTCTCGAGCAGAACTTGCTTGGCGGCCGTGGGAATGTCGAGATATCCGGCGACGAGGTCGGCCAGCCGGCCCGGCTCGACGACCTCTGCCAGGATCTGCTCCACAGCCTCGTCCGGCAGGCCCAGCCTCTTTCCGAGCTCCGCGGCGCGCTCCCGCACCTCGCGGTGGAGGCCTCCGAACGCCGGATCCTTCGGATCCAGGGGGAGCATCTCCTGCGCCTCCTGGACGGTCGCTTCGAGAAAGCCGCCCTTGTTCTTGGCGAAGCGCATCGCGATGCCGCGAGACTTGCCCTCGAGGACGAGACGGATGCCACCGAGGCCGCGCTGGACCGAGCCGATCGACGCGATCGCGCCGATCGTGTAGAGCTCCGACGCGGACACGTTCTCCGCGTCCGAGCGCTGGGCCACGGCGAAGACCAGACGCTCGGGGTCGTTCAGGGCCGTTTCGATTGCGCGCAGGGTTCCCGCGCGGCCGGCCGAGATCGGGAAGGTGACGCCGGGGAAGAGAACCGCGTTCCGCATGGGAACGACGGGGAGAGTCTTGGGGGGATGGGTGTCGGACATTGGATTCCTTTTCTCCTGGCCGACCAGGCACTTGCATGCGGGAGGCGCGTCTTGGTGTGAATCGCCAGGCGCCTGCCGGGCATGGACCCCAACCGCCGGTCGGTTCGGGGCATTCCAAATACGTGAGCAGGACGAGCGCAGGTTCAGGCCGAGGGCTCGAGCCTCCGAATGACGGCGATCGAGACGTCGTCCTCCGGCGCCTGGCGGCGGCGGAAGTCGTGCAGGGTGAGAGCGATCGAGCCGGCCAGCCGGTCCGCGGAGAGGCCGGGATTGCGACGCAGGGCCGACTCGATGCGCTCGTCGCCGAACTCGGCGCCCGAGTCGTCGCGGGCTTCCGAGAGTCCGTCGGAGCTGAGAAACAGGGCCTCGCCCGGCGTGAGAAGCCCTCGCTCGAGCTGCCACGCCATCCCCGGGCGGATGCCGAGCGGGTAGGCGCCCTTGCCGATGCGCTCCCGGACGGCGCCGTCCGGTCCGATTCTGAGTGCCGGGGGGTGTCCGGCCACGGCGGCCGAGAACGAGCCGTCCGGCCAGAGGAGGAAGTAGACGCACCCGAAGAAGGCTCGCGGGGAGCCGGTACGACAGAGGATGCGGTTCAACGTGGCGAACATGGCCGGGGGTGACGGGTCCACGTCGAGCTGTGTGCGGAACGCCGCATGCGCGACGGCCATGACCAGACCGGCCGCCATCCCGTGGCCGGACGCGTCGCCGAAGAGGACAGCCAGCCGGCCGTCCGGAAGCGGCACGAAGTCGTAGATGTCGCCGCCCACGGTGTTGGCGATCTCGTTGTGGGCGCCGAGGTCGAAGCCCGGCAGCTCCGGAAGCTGCTTCGGGATCAGGCTCGCCTGGAGGTCCCGCGCCAGCTCCAGCTCGTCGCGGTAGTTGATCTTGTCGACGAGCTCCATGGCCAGAAGCAACAGGAGCAGCGCGGAGGCGGCCGTCAGGAAGCCGCTGTCGAAGTCTACGCGGTAGTTGACCGTGCGCCGCACGCCGTTCTCGACCTTCTCCTCGTGACGCTCGAACGTGGGAACCGCCAGCGAGAACAGGAAAAACGCGAGCACCGCAAGAAACAGAACGCGGCGGGCGGGGGCCAGCCGCCGGGCCAGGCCGAACAGGACGCTGTTGCCCGTCTTCAAGAGGCGCTTCAAGCGCTTGGGCTCGCTCTCGATCGAATCCCGGTCCTCGGCGATGAGCTTGCTCCGGGCGCGCTTCCACTCGTTGGAGTAGAGGCCGATCAGGTCCTCCCGGCCGACGCCGCGGAAGGTCGAGCGCAACAGCTCGACCCAGTCGCTTCCCGAGGGCATGTGCGGATCTTACGGAGGACGCGGCGGCGAGGTTCCGCGAACGGAGCCGGGCTTGAACACCTTTGCAGTCAATGGGTTGCGAGCCTGGCCGAAACCGGCGCGCCGATTGCACATGGAAGAGGGCGGAGGTGCTCATCATGTGGCCCTTCAAAGCGGACTCCGGCAAGCGGCTGCGTGCCGCCGCCTCGGTTCTCGCCTGGCGACTGGACGAGGTCAGCGCCTCAGTGCAGGTGGCCTGCCGCGGCGGTCTTCTCGACGTCTCGCGGGCCCTTTCCGGGGTGGCACGGACCCTCGAGGAGCTCGCCGCGACGGATCTCGACAGTGTCGACCTCGGTCGGTCCGATCGCCTCTTCGAGCGGATCGCGCGCGCCAACCGGATCATCGATCGCATCGAGGCTCGCATCGAGGCGTCCTGCCAGGGTGCCTCCGACTCCGTGATCGGAACCGACGCCCTCTTCCTCAGAGCGTCGTAGGGGCGGGGCCGGTCTCCGCCCGTCAGAGGCCGAGCAGCGCGAGCTCGTCGAGAAGGTTGGCCACGCGCGGATGCTCGGCGAGCTCCCGGTAGAGCCAACCGTGCGTGTCTCGCAGCTCCTTCAGGCCCTTGCGCAGCGCCTCGCCGTCCCGGGCTTGCGCCGCGGCGCGAAGCTTCTCGATGGCCTGGCGCTGGCCGACGTCCAGGCGTCCTCCGACCTTCTCGTCGAGGGAGTCGAAGGACTCGCGGACGCGCGCCGCGTGGTCGTCGTCGCGTTCGTCGGCCATGCGCTCAGAGTATCAAAGCAAGCGCGGCAAATCCGCGAGCGACTCGAGAACCGCGTCGGGGCGAATGCTCGAGCCCTCGAGGTCGCCGGGCCGGAACTTGCCGGTCGTGACCAGGACGCCTCTCATTCCTGCCGCCTGGCCGCCGCCGACGTCCGACTCGAGGTCGTCGCCTACGACCGCGGTCTCCTCGTGCGAGGCGTCGAGCGACGCGAGGGCGGCCGCGAAGAAGGCGGGCGAAGGCTTGCCGGCGAGCGTCGCCGTTTTTCCCGAAGCGTGCTCGAGCGCCGCGACGAAGGGTCCCGCGTCGAGCATCAGGCCGTCGGCGCTCCGCCAGTAGCGGTTGCGCGCCAACGCCACGAGTTCGGCGCCCGACAGCAGGAGGCGAAACGCCCGGTTCAACCTCGTGTAGGTCATCTCGTCGCCGAGATCCCCCAGCACGACCGCCTCGGCGCCGCTGTCGGCCGGCTCGACCCCGTCGAAGTCCTCGAGGAGCGCGGGCCGCAGGAGAAAGTGGGCGCGGCGCATGCCGCGCGAGAGCAGGTGCTCGCGCGCCGCGCGCGGAGCGGTGAAGATTTGCGAGGGATCGACGCGCAAGCCCATGCCGGAAAGCTCTCGGGCGAGGACCGAGCGCGGACGGCTCGTGGTGTTCGTGACGAAGACGTGCTCGACGCCGCGCTCCCGGGCCGCCGCCAGCGCCGCCGCCGCGCCGGGGATCAGGCGGCCGTCCTGGTAGACCGTTCCCTCGAGGTCCACGAGGAGCGCGCGGATGCCCTCGAGCGCGGCCGTCACGCGGGCTGCGCCATCCTCTCGTAGAGGGTCAGGAGCGCCTGCGTGCCGTCCTCGCCCCGGCCCTGCGCCTCGAGAGCGGAGAGGAGCTGGTGCGCGAGCGCGGCGCCCGGCAGCGGCACGCCGATCTCGCGCGCCGCCTTCAGCAGGATCGCCAGGTCCTTCTGCTGGTGCTTGATCGCGAACGCCGGCGCGAAGTCGCGGGCGATCATCTTCTTTCCGAGCACGTCGAGCATCCAGGAGCTCGCAGCTCCGCCCATCAGCGCCTCGTGAAGGGCGGGCAGTGGCAGGCCCGACTTCTGGGCGAAGGCGATCCCCTCCGAGACGGCCACGAGCGTGCCGGCGACGAGGATCTGGTTGACCGCCTTGCCGAGCTGGCCGGCGCCGGAGGGGCCCAGGTGCGTGATGCGCTTTCCCATGGCGGAAAGCACGGTTCTCGCGCGCTCCAGAGCCGACGCCTCGCCACCGACGAAGAACGTCAGCGCGCCTTCGATCGCGCCTTTCTGGCCGCCGGAGACCGGGGCGTCGAGGAAGGCGACGCCGGACTCGGCCAGACGCCGTCCGATCGCGCGCGCCGCATCCGGGTCAATCGTGGAAGAATCCACGACGACGGTTCCCGCCGCGGCGCCCCGGACCGTGCCCTTCTCTCCGACGTGGACCTCTTCGACTTGCGGCGCGTCGGGGAGGCACGAGACGACGACCTCCGAGCGGCGGGCGACCTCCTCCGCGGTCTCGCAGGCCGTGACGGCGCCCCCGAGCTCCCGCGCGAAGGCCTCTGCCTTGCCGGGGGTGCGCGTGGCGACGGCCAGCGGGAAGCCGGCTTTCGCCAGGTTGCGGGCCATTCCGGTGCCCATCGTGCCCAGTCCGATGAAACCGACGCGTGGCGTCATGCTCGGGTCCTCCGCCGCGCGATTCTACGGGGCGCTGGACCGGCGAGGCCGCGCCGGTGTATTTTGTTACCATGGTAACAAGACGCGCGAGGCCTTCCCGCCCCGCCTCCCGGCTCCTGATCGAGCGTGTGCAGACCGGGGTCCGGATGGAGAAGCGGATCTTGAAAGTTCTGAAAGCGCTGGCCGAGCTCAAGGACCTGTCGCTCGGCGACTTGCTCGAGGGGATTTGCCTGCACGCATTCGACGGAAAGCTCCCGTTCTCCGACGAGACGCGGCGGAAGATCGCGGAGCTCAAGAAAATCTACGGGCTCGACCTCGACGCCGGCGCCAGCCATCTCTTGAGAGAGAAGGGGGAGGGCTGAACCGATGCCGCGCTCGCTTCACCGGGCCTTCCTCGCCTTTCACGCGATTCTCGGAGCCGTCGTGATGATCGAGAGCATCCGCACCGCGCTGCACGCCCTCGGCGGCCAAGCGAACCATCACCTGTTCCTTCTCGCGACGGTCGAGGCGATCGGGGCCGCGCTCTTCCTCGTGCCTCGCACGCTCCTGGTCGGGGCGGGAACTATGCTCCTGACGTTCGCGATCGCCTTTCTCGTGCACGCCGCTCGCGGGGAGTTCAACCTCGGGCTGGTCGTCTACGCCGCCGGGACGATTCTCGTCGCCGCGCGCCGTCGCAACCGAGGCTGCCCGGGCGTAGGATCTCCCGCGGGAGGCCCTCAGGCCATGAGCGACGTCGTCGTCACGGAAACGGGCGGGGGTTACTCGCAGCAGATCGAGGCCGGCAACCACGTCTTGACCGCCGACGAGCCCGTGCGCTCCGGCGGGACCGACACCGGGCCGGATCCGTACGCGCTGCTGCTCGCGGCCCTGGGCGCCTGCACCTCCATGACGATTCGCATGTACGCGGCGCGCAAGCAATGGCCGCTGGAAGGCGTCACGGTCCGTCTACGCCACGAGCGGGATTACAAGGAGGACTGCGAGAACTGCGAGGAGCCCGACTCGCGGATCGAGCGCATCGTCCGGGAGATCACGCTGAAGGGGCCGCTGACCCAGGAGCAAAGGGCGCGCCTTCTGGAGATCGCCAACCGCTGCCCGGTGCACCGCACGCTCGTGAGCGAGAAGGAAATCGTGACAACGCTGGTCCCGAAGTGAGTCGACGCCACGCGGCCGCCGCGGTCCTGTTTCTGTGGCCCGCGGCGCTTCTGGCCCACGACACGGAGATGACCCGAGCCGCGCGCGACTTTCTGGCCCTTCTCCGGCCGCCCTTGAGGACCCAGTGCCTGCAGGCCTTCGACGGCGAGGAACGCACGACCTGGAGTTACTTACCCGGCCGCCGGAAGGGACTCGCGCTCAAGGAGATGAACACGGGCGAGCGCGCCGCGGCGAACGTCATGCTCCGCGCCGGTCTCTCCGCCCGAGGCTTCGAGAAAACAGAAGGCGTCCTCGTCCTCGAGGGGGTCCTTCGCGAGATCGAGACGTTCGGATTCGGGCGCGATCCGGACCTCTACTACCTGACGATCTTCGGGACGCCCTCGGACGAGCGTCCCTGGGCCTGGCGCTTCGAGGGCCACCACCTCTCGCTCCACTTCTCCTCCGCGACGGGGCGGCTGGTGTCGGAGACGCCGGCCTTCTTCGGCGCGCACCCGGCGCGCGTCGCGTCGG
>JBASRI010000569.1:0-5685 GCA_049273755.1 Thermoanaerobaculia bacterium | reverse complement strand
TCGACGCGGCGATCGCCGTCCCGGCGGCGACGAGCAGGACGTGCTGCAGGGTCAGCGATGCGATCTCGCCGCGCCGCTCGGCGAAGAACCGCAGGAGCTCTCTCACGTGAACTCCTGCACGAGCTCCCGCACGAAGGCGTCGGCCGGGCGCTCCACGAGGTCCGCCCGCGTCCCGACCTGGCGCAGACGGCCGTCGTTGAGCACGGCGATGCGATCCGCGAGCCGGAACGCCTCCGAGAGGTCGTGCGTCACGAGCAGGGCGGCCGAGGTCAGCCGCGCGCGCCATGCCAGGAACTCCTTCTGGATCCCGCGCCGCGCGATCGGATCGAGCGCGCCGAAGGGCTCGTCCATCAAGAGCAGCGGCGGATCCGCCGCGAGCGCCCGGGCCACGCCGACACGCTGGCGCTGCCCGCCCGAGAGCTCGCGCGGGAAGCGCGTCGAGAATTCCGAAGGCGCGAGTCCGACCATCCCGAGGAGCTCTTCGGCCCGGGCGCGCCGCCGGGCGGCGGGCCAGCCCAGCAGGCGCGGCACCGTCTCGACGTTCTCCCGGACGGTCCAGTGGGGGAAGAGCCCTCCTTCCTGAATGACGTACCCGATCCGGCGGCGCAGCGCGACGGGGTCCTCCTCGGATGCGGGCTTCCCGAAGACGCGCACGACGCCGCCCTCGGGCTCGAGGAGCCGGTTGGCGAGCTTGAGCGCCGTCGTCTTGCCGCAGCCGGAAGGCCCCACGAGCGCCACGATCTCGCCGGGCGCGACCGACAGCGTGAGGCCGTCCAGGACGGGCCGGGCCGGCGTGAAGCTCTTGCGGACGCCGACGAATTCGAGCGCGGGGGAAGGCAACGGCTACAATCCCTTCATGGCCGAAGTCTACGACGCGGTCGTGATCGGGGGCGGTCCGGGAGGCTCCACCGTCGCGACGGCCCTGTCGCGCGCCGGCCGGCGGATTCTGGTCCTGGAGCGCGAGAAATTCCCCCGCTTTCACGTCGGCGAGTCGCTCCTGCCGTTTTCGCTCCCGATCCTGGATCGCATCGGCGTGCACGAGAAGGTCCGCGCGGCCGGCTACCAGCAGAAGTACGGGGCGTTCTTCTGGAACGAGTCCAACGGCACGACGCGACCGGTGGTCTTCGCCAAGGGGCGCGATGGGAACCACCCGATGGCCTACCAGGTCAAGCGGGCAGAGTTCGACGACCTGCTGCTGAAGCACTCGGCCTCCTGCGGGGCCGAGGTCCGCGAGGAGACCGCGGTGGAGGATGTGCTCTTCGAGGGCGGCCGGGCCGTGGGCGTTCGCGCCAGGCCCGTGGCGAGCGGCCCCGCCGAGGAGATCCGCGCCCGCGTCGTGGTCGACGCCTCGGGACAGGGCGCCGTGCTCTCCCGAAAACTCGGCCTGCGCCGCTTCGACCCGAGGCTGAAGCGCGCCTCGCTCTTCGCACACTACGAGGGGCTGCGCTGGCCCGAGGGCAGCAGCCCCGGCGACATTCTGCTGCCGATCGACCAGGGCGTCTGGTACTGGATCATCCCGTTCTCCGACGGCACGTGCAGCGTGGGAGGGGTCTTCGACCCCGCCGAGCTCCGGTTTGCCGAAGGAGCGTCGTCCGAGGCGCGGTTCGAAGAGATCATCGCGCGCTCATCCCGGATGCGGGCGCTTCTCGCGGGAGCCCGCCGTTTCTCGAAGGTCTATGGCGTCTCGGATTATTCGGCGCGCTCGGAGCGGCTGGGCGGCGACGGCTGGGCGCTCGTGGGCGACGCGGCGACCTTCCTCGACCCGGTGTTCTCGACCGGCGTCTTCCTCGCGATGGCGACGGGCGAGCGGGCGGCCCGCGCGATCGACTGCGCACTCGCGCGCCGGGGCCGGGTGGACGCGCGCGATCTCCGATCCTACGAGCGACAGGCCAACCGCATGTTCGCCCGGTTTCGGAGGTTCGTCTACAACTTTTACGACCCCGTCTTTTTCGAGGCCTTCTGCACGCCGCAGCCCCCCGAGTCGATCCGCGCGGCGGTCACGACGACGCTCGCGGGGGGAGTCGAGTACGTCTCGCCGATGCAATGGCTCTGGACGCGCGCGATGTTCCTGGGCGTGGCGATCGATCGCGTCACGCGGCGCTTCCGCCGCAACGGCGTCGGGGCTTCCTCAACCGCCTAGGAGGGCTATCTTCAGGTCTTCCTGAACGGGATTGGGTCCGAGCCAGACCGCGAAGAGCGCGTCGGCGAAGTCGCGGCCCTCGATCGTGCCGCGATCCGTGCCCCGCACCGTCACCACGGTGCCCTTGTCGGGCAGCCACGTCAACCCGATCTCGTCGCCCTCGGCGACATCGGGGATCATCTGGGAAAGCTTCTGGAGGCGGGCCTGGAGCTTGGGCATCTGCTCCTTCGAGGTGCGCTCGAAGCCCTCGACGATGGCCTCGGACACCTTCGAGCCTTTCAGGCTCCGGAGGATGTGGAGGCGCATGCTCTTGGCGTCGTTGGAGGCAAGGGCCGCCGCCGCGTCCTTCGACGGTTTCTCCAGGTACAGGCCCGCGACGTAGACCTTGACGATGAACTTCTTGCGCAGGCCCGCGCCGTTTAACTTGAGCGTCTTTCCGTCCACGGTGATGGTCTCGGGCAGCTTCACGCCGGCGACCTCGACGGCGAAGGCGAGGGTAGCGAAGAGCACCAGAACGAGGTTAGCCGCGAGCGTCTTCTTCATACGGCGAATCATATGACTCTCGAGGATCGTTGATCCCGAGGGCCGCCGGCCCGAGGCAGCCGACCACCGAAGGCAGACCCCCCGGGCGTAGGCAACGTCGCGCGAAGCGCGCCGTTCATCCCTTTCGGGCCGCGCGATGACTTCAAAGGGATCCCTCGCTGCGCTCGGGATGACAGATGATCAGGACGCCGCGTAACGTGCGCGGGCCAGGTCCACGATCTCGCCAATCAGCTGGGGGTATGTCCGGCCGGCCTTTCGGGCCGCCATCTGGAACTCGGCACCCGAGGCGAGCCAGGGGTTGGGGTTGGCCTCGATGACGTAGACCTCGCCGTCCTTGGTCAGCCGCATGTCGATGCGGCCGTAGTCCCGGAGCTTGAGCGCCTGGTACGCCGACAGGGCCGTGTCTTCCAGCTTCTTGACCGTGTCTTCGTCCAGGTCCTCGGCGACAGCGGACTTCGTCACGCGGTAGTGCTCGGTGTCCTTCTCCCACTTGACCTCTTTGCCGGCGATCTTGGGGGTGCCCTCGGGCAGCTTCGAGAGGTCGAGCTCGACCATCGGGAGAACCTCGGGGCTCTCGTTGCCGAGGACCGCGGCGTAGATCTCGCGGCCCTCGATGTACTCCTCGATCAGGGCGGGCGAGTCGAACTCCTCGTGGATGTAGTGGATCCGCTCCATCAGCTCCTTGACCGAGCCCACGACCGATCCCATGTCGATCCCGATCGAGCCGTCCTCGGAGCAGGGCTTGACGATAAGGGGGAACGCGATGTCGTGCGAGTGGTCGAGCTTGCCCTTGTAGGAGGTCGCGAAGAACGGCGTCCGGATGCCGTGGAAGGCGAAAATCTTCTTGGCGAGGGCTTTGTCCTGTGCGAGATAGAGCGCGTGAGGCCCCGCCCCCGTGTATGGCTTGCCGAGAAGGTCGAGGTACGCGGCGAGGTTCATGTCCATCGTGTCGTCGCCGTTGTAGGACTCGGTCAGGTTGAAGAAGAGGTCCGCATCCGCGCGCGCCAGCGCGATCAGCGACTGATCCCGGCCGTCCACGACCTGGTAGACGACCTCGTAGCCCAGCTTGACGAGCGCCTCGAAGATCTCCTCCCGGTCGTGCATCTCCTTTTTCTTCTTTCGGCGGGGCGGCTTGCCCTTGGTCTTGGAGGGCTTTTCGGGCGGGGGCGGAGGAACCGACTGCGGCTCCTCTTCCAGGAGGTCGTAGAGGACGGCGATCTTGAGTTTTTCCCGGCTCATGACTCTAGGCGGCGCTCGACGCGCCGACGAGAGCGGAGAATTGTTCTCGGCTGGTTTCTGTCATGTTGACCATGCCACCCGTCTTTTCAGCGACCTCCTAGGTCTGCACGAACTTGCCTCGGGTCAGGTAGTTCATCGCGAGGGCCGTCGTGTAGGTCGTGACTTCGGTCAGGTGCTCCTTCTCGCTCCTCACGGCCGCACGCAGGCCGAGCTCCCCGACGCGCGTCTCGATCGACTCGACGAGGCGCTTGACGAGCGGCCGCTGCACCCCCGTCCAGTACGTCACCTTGTCGACCAGCGTCTTGCGGTTCTCGCGCAGCAGGTCCGCGGCGGGGCGTGCCCCTTTCTTCTTGCGCTTGGAGACCTTGAAGATGTCCACGAGATCGGTGTCGAGAGCGAGCTCCACCGCTCCGCCCTGCTGCGCGAGCGCCTGCTTGTAGAACTCCTCGACGGTCGTCTCCATCTCCTCGACCGTCACGTCGGTTTGGCCGCGCTTGCGCAGGGGCTCCGCGTCCCGGAAGCGGCGCGCCATCCGGTCCACGTAGCGCAGCTTTGCGAGCGCGCCCCAGCCCTTGTAGCGCTGGCGCCATTTCGAGCGGGGCGTGAGCCACACCGCGAAGGTCTCGGCGAAATCCTCGTCGGGGTGCTTCTGAGCGTACCAGCCTGCGATGTGACGGACGTATCGGCGCGAGAACGGGACCGGGCGGTAGGTGTCCCGGTACGCGCGCCGGAACGGGCCGAACAGGGCCCGCCACTCGGGCGTGCGGTAGAGAAGGTACGCGTAGTTGAACGCGTGGCCCGCCTCGTGGCGCAGGTACATCATGATCTCGTCCCGGTCCTCGAGGTCGTTCATCTCCTTCTCGAGGCCCGCGAGCTTGGGATCCGCGAGGTAGAACGGGATGCCGATCACCGGTTCCCCCGACGGACAGCCCCACTCGTCCGAGAGATAGCAGAGGGGGCGGAACTTCTTCAACCCCTTCTTCTCGAGCTCGCGGTAGAGCTGCTGGACGAGGCGCTCGATGGGGGATCCTTCGAGCTTGAGGCCCAAATCCTTGATGGGCTTGGTCAGGAGCTCCTGGACGTCGGGCGGGGCTTTCTCGAAGGCGCGCAAAAGATTTCGTGAAAAGGGTAACACGTTTCGCAGATCGCCGCGCGCCGCGATCGGCCCCGGGACAGCACAAGCCGCGGGCTAGAATGTCTCTCGCAACGGGAAGGAGAGTGCATGGGCGATCCGACGATCAAGATCATTCCGAACGGGCCTTACCGCGTGACGGGACCGACGAAGATCACCGATCCGCAAGGCAACGAGGTTCCCATCGAGGACGGACGCGCGGTGTCCCTGTGCCGCTGCGGCGGCTCGGCGAACAAACCGTATTGCGACGGAACGCACGGACGCATCGGATTCCAGGCGTCGGAGTCGGCGGTCAAGTAGGAAGCGCTCCCGGATGCTCGCCGGTCTGATGATCCTCGCGCTCGCGCCGTCGCTTCGGGTTGCCGAGCCGTCGGCCCTCGCGCCGAGCCTCTCGGCCGATCTCGATGGCGACGGAACCGTCGAGACTGTGCGCGCCACCGCGGCGCGCGGCGCCGTGAAGCTCGAGGTCCTCGACGCCGAGGCACACCGGCTCGCCGTTGCGAAGGCGCCCGCTCCCGCCGGGCAGGTCGTTCCCATCACGCTGACCTCCGCGCCGCTGGGCTCCGCCGGGGCTCTCGTCGAGGTCGTCGCGGCGACCGACGCGTCCGTGTGCCGGACGATCTGGCGATAT
>JBASRI010000605.1:0-4609 GCA_049273755.1 Thermoanaerobaculia bacterium | reverse complement strand
CCCGGGACTCCGGGGGCCGTCTCCTGGCCCGGAACGGCCTTGAGCCTGGCCGGGGCCGCGGCGATCGCGGCAGTCGGATGGAAGCTCGGGCTGTTCCCGACCTCGCTTCTCTGGGCCGCGGTCCTCGGCGCGTTTCTCGGAGCGCTGGCCGAGAGCCTCCTGAACGATCTGGGGCGGCGAGCCGGCTTCCGGCTCAACCACGAGTTCGCCAACGCCCTGAACACGTTCGTCGGCGCGATGCTCGCGCTCCGGCTCGCCTCGGGGACCGCCGCGTGAAGCGGTACCTGCGCCTGGCGCGCCCCTTCACGCTCCTGCCGCCGCTTCTTGGCATCGTTTCGGGCGCGGTGTGCGCGTTCGGCTCGGCCCACAACCCGGACCCGGCGCGCCGTGTCACCTGGGCCGTCGTTCTCACGGTCGCCATCGGCTCGCTGTGCGCCTCGGCGATGAACGCCGCCTCCAACATCGTCAATCAGATCGCGGACCTGGAGATCGACCGCAAGAACAAGCCGGACCGTCCGCTCGTCACCGGCGAGATCCCGATCCGGCGCGCATGGGCCGCCGCCGGGGCGCTCTATGTCCTGGCGATCGTGCCGACCTGGCTGGTCGTGCCGTACCCGTACCAGAGCTTCGAGCAGCGCCTGACCGCGCCGCTCTCCCTTCACGCCGCGTTCTTCATCTACTGCATCGGCGCGCTGGCGACGTTCGTCTACTCCTTCCCGGCGTTCGGGCGTTCCAAGCGGCACTGGTTCTGGGCGAACTTCACGATCGCAGTGACGCGCGGGGGGCTGCTGAAGGTCGCGGGCTGGTCCTTCGTGGCCTCCGTGCTGATCGGCGAGCCGTGGACGATCGGCGGGATCTTCGCGCTCTTCCTCCTGGGCGCGACCTCGACGAAGGACTTTTCGGACATGGAGGGCGACCGCGCACACGGCTGCGTGACCCTGCCGGTGCGCTTCGGGGTCGCCCGCGCGGCGAAGCTGATGGCGCCTTTCTTCGTGCTGCCGTGGCTCCTGATCCCGATCTTCGCGTGGCTGCCGAACGGCGACTGGCGTCTGACCGGCAATCGGACCGTCCTGACGGCCCTTGGGCTGGCGCTGGCCGGGTGGGGGGCCTACACGGCGAGGCTGCTCCTGCGCAATCCCGAGGAGCTCGCAGCGAGGGAGAACCACCCGGCCTGGACGCACATGTACCTGATGCTGATGGCCGCGCAGATCGGCTTTGCGCTCGGATACGTGATTTGATATTGGCTGCGCGGGCGCGCCTCGCGCCCGCAGGGAGGTCGTGATGAATCGACGTAACCACTCCCTTCTCCTGGTCGCATTCCTCTGCTCTGCATCGGCCGTTCTTTCCTTGCCCCTCATGTACCGAGGTCAGACGGTGATCGACATCCCGGAGCCGGGCCAGGACGTCGCGCTTTCGCGCCTCTCGTACAAGGCGAACGCCTTCGAGGCGAAGTTCGATTCGGTACGGCTCGAGCCCAAGGGCGCCGCCGGCGCCGACCCGTACGTGGCGAACTGGACCTTCGTCGGGTCGAACAACGATGGGCAGATGCACAAGGTCGAGATCTGGGTTCGCCTCCTGGACCCGACGGGCAAGCAAGTCGCGATGTTCTCGAAGAAGTGCGTTCTGCCTCCGGGGTCCCACGATCAGCCTTGCGCCGTCGAGATGGAGATCAAGCCGGAGATCTGGAAGACCGTGAAGAGCGCCCGTATCGTCGCGGACTTCCTCAGCTGACGCGGTAAAATAGGGCCCATGAAGGACAACGCGGCGGCTCCGGCCCTGCCGCCGCCCTCCGGTGAGGAGGGGCTCAAGGTCCGCTGGAGCGGTCTGGCCCTGACGCTCGACGAGCGGACGCTGAACGCGATCGTGCACCGGCTGGTCGACCGGATCCCCGACCTGGAGGACCTGAAGCTGCGGGTCACGGACGGGGAGCTCGCGGCCAACCTGGTCGTGCACCGGTTCGGCGTGCCGCTCTCGGCGCGCGCCACGCTGTCGCAGCTGCGCCTGAAGGACGGGTTCCTCGCGTTCGTCCTCGACAAAGTGCAGGCGCTCTCGTTCATCCCGATTCCCGATCAGCTCCTGACCTATCTCGTGCAGAAGGCGCCCCCGGGCTTGCTGACCTGGTACCGCGACGACCGCATCATGGTCGTGAACCTGAACGACTGGATGCCGGGCGGCATCGATCTCTCGCTCGAGCGCACGGTCTTCGCCGACGGCGCGCTCACGCTGCATTTCGCTGCCGGCTCGTACGACCTGAGCGGGCTTCTCGAAGAGAGCTTCTCCGAGCTCGAAGGCTAGCGGAGGGTTGAAGCCCCGCCGGGAGCCCGCCGTCCTCCTCGCCGTCGGCGCGGCGCTCCTGGTGGTCTCCGGGATCGGGCCGCGCGACCGCTATACCTGGATTCTCGAGGTCGCCCCGATTCTCGTCGCCGTCCCGATCCTCGTCGCGACCTACAAGCCGTTTCCGCTCACGCGGCTGGCCTATCGCCTGATCTTTCTCCACGCCTGCATCCTGATGCTCGGCGGCCACTACACCTACGCCGAGGTGCCGCTGGGGTACTGGATGAGGGACGTCTTCGGCTTCACCCGCAACCACTACGACCGAATCGGGCACCTCGCGCAGGGCTTCGTCCCCGCGATCCTCGCGCGCGAGATCCTCCTGCGGAAGACGAAACTTCAGCCCGGCGGCTGGCTCTTCTTCCTGGTCACCTGCGTCTGCATGGCGATCTCCGCCTTTTACGAGTTCATCGAGTGGTGGACCGCGCTGGCCTCGGGCCAGGCCGCCATGGCCTTCCTCGGCACGCAGGGCGACGTCTGGGACACGCAGTGGGACATGTTCCTCGCCTTCCTCGGAGCCGTGACCGCGCAGGTGACCCTCGCGCGCGTCCACGACCGGCAGCTCGCGGCGCTTCGCGGGTGAAACGGGCTCTCCTCGTACTCGGCGTGCTTGCGGTTCTGGCCGCGGTGGCCGCCGGCGTGGCCGTTCGGAGAGCGTTCCCGAAGACGGACGGAATCGTGCGCGTCCCGGGACACGCGGCGCCGATCACGATCGAGACCGACGCCCACGGCGTGCCGACGATCCGCGCGAGCTCGATTCCCGACGCGATGTTCGGCCTGGGCTACGTGCACGCGCGGGACCGGCTCTGGCAGATGGAGTTCCAGCGCCGAGCGGGCTCCGGTCGCCTGGCGGAGATCCTCGGCGAGCGGCTCGTGCCCGCCGACCGATTCCTCCGCACGATCGGCTTCCGAAGGACGGCCGAGGCCGAGTGGGCGGCGCTTTCGGCGCCTGCACGAAGGCTCCTCGAGGCTTACGCCGCCGGCGTGAACGCGTACCTCGAGGCCGACTCGGCGCGTCCGATCGAGTTCCGCCTCCTGCGCGTTTCCGCCGAGCCATGGCGCCCGGCCGACAGTCTGGTGTGGGGGAGGATGATGGCCTGGGACCTGGCCGCCAACGCGGCCGACGAGATCCGGAGGGCGCGGCTGATCGAGGCCCTGGGCGTCGAGAAGGCCGCCGAGCTGCTTCCCTCCGCCGCGTCGGAACCGACAATTCTGGAGGGTTCGGAATGGCGCTCGCGTTCGGCCGCGGCGGAGTCTCAGGTCTCAGGTCCCAGGTCTCAGGTGGATTGGGCGAGAGCGCAGCGCGGCTTCGAGGCGCTCGCGGCGCTCGGCTTCGGCGGCGGCGAGGACCTCGGCAGCAACTCGTGGGTCCTCGCCGGCTCGCGCACGTCCACCGGGAAGCCTCTGCTCGCCAACGACCCGCACCTGCGGCTTCGCGCGCCGTCCACCTGGTATCTCGCCGCGCTGGACGCACCAGGTCTCCGCGCCGCGGGCGCGACGCTGCCCGGTGTGCCCGGAGTGATCATCGGCCACAACGACCGCATCGCCTGGGGGCTGACCTCCCTCGAGCCGGACGTCCAGGACCTCTTCGTCGAGGAGGTGGCACCGGGCGACCCGACACGCTACCGCCACGGCGGGGAATGGAAGCCCTTCGCCACGCGCGTCGAGACGATTCGCGTCCGCGGCGGGCGGGACGTGGCATTGACGGTGCGCGAGTCCGTCCACGGGCCGATCATCACCGACGCGCTCTCGGGAGCCGGTCAGCTCGGGACGGCTGTCGCGCTGCGGTGGACGGGGCTCGACCCCGACGACCGGACGGCGGAAGCCTTCTTCGCGTTCGCCGCGGCCCGCACGTGGGACGAGTTTCTTGCCGGAGCGCGTCTGCTTCGGGCGCCGGCCCAGAACCTCCTCTACGCCGACGTCGAGGGGCACATCGGCTACACGGCCGCTGGCGCGATGCCGATCCGGCCGCGCGCGGACGGGTTGCTGCCGGTCTCCGGGACCGGCGAGGACGACTGGTCCGGGACGATTCCCTTCGACGAGCTCCCGCGCGTGCTCGATCCGCCCCGGGGCTTTCTCGTCACCGCGAACAACCGCGTGGTCCCCTCCGATCCCTATCCTTTCGGCCGAACGTGGGGCGCGCCCTATCGGGCTCGCCGAGTCACCGAGATGGTCGCGGCCAAGCCGCGGCTGTCGCCCGAGGACGCGGCGGCGATGCAGCTCGATCACCGGTCCCTCCAGGCGGAGGAGCTCCTGCCGTTGCTGGCCGACACGGCTC
>JBASRI010000552.1:0-5770 GCA_049273755.1 Thermoanaerobaculia bacterium | reverse complement strand
CAGGCTAGCCAACGAGACAGTCAGCGACTATTACTGGGGCCTTTGGCTTCCGGACGGCAAACGCATCATCTTCACGGGCGTCGAACCGGGCCACGGACCGAGGGTCTACCTGCAGGGGACCGACGGGGGCAAGTCGCACCCGATCACCCCAGAAGGAACAATCCTGCCTCTGTGCGAGCACACGCTCTCCCACGACGGTATCCGGTTCGTGGCGGTCGGTCCTGATCACAAGGCCGTCCTTTGCTCCATCGAAGGAGGAGAGCCACGCCCGATCCCGGGGGTCGATGCGTGGGACGTGCCCATCCGCTTCTCCCGCGACAGTCACACCCTCTATGTCGCTCGCCTCGAGGAGTTTCCCGTGAAGGTTTACCAGCTCGATCTGGGAACTGGCCGAAGGCAGCTCTGGAAAGAAATCCTGCCATCCGATCCGGATGGCCTCGTCTCGCTCTACGCACTGCAACTCGGCGATGATGGAAACTCGTATTTCTATTCCTATTGGCGCAATCTCTCCGACCTCTACCTCGTCGACGGACTCAAGTGAGCGTCGTCGCCGGATGGACTCAAGATCGACCCCAACTTCGATCCGCTTGCGCAAGAACCCGACGTTCCAGACGACGCCGAATGACGGCCGATCCCGCTTAAGGGGGCATCTCGATGCTCCAGTAGTACTTTTCGAAGAAGGGTCCGTAGTCCTTCCCCGTCACTTTCTGCAGCACCGCGACGACGCTTTTGGTCGAGCCGCCCTTCCACCGGTAGGTCTCCTGCACCGCCTTGAGGAACTCGCGGAATTTCTCGGGGCCGACCTCCTTCTCGATCGCCCCGAGGAGGATCGGGCCCTTGTCGTAGAGCAGGCCCGATCGGATCTCGGAGCGCCGGAGCGCGTCGCCGCGGATCCAGACCCGGTTGGCGAGCGGGATCGGCGCGGCCTCCGCGGCGAACTCCGCGCCGCTCCGCCAGCGCTTTCGGACGGTGCGCTCGACGGCGCCGCTGCGCCGGTCCCTCAGGAACATCGCTGCGCAGTACTCGGCGAACGACTCGGACAGCCACTGTTCCTCGTTGCTCGGGATCCGCACGACGATCCCCCAGTACTGGTGCGCGATCTCGTGGGCGAAGATCTTCGCGATCTGCTGGGCCTCGAAGCGGCTCATGTCGCCGATCAGGGGATCGAAGGCCTCCTTCGTGATGAACATCGTCGCCGGCGGGGCCTGGCCGAAACCGTAGTCGTTGATCTCGACGATGTTGAACTCGGGGAACGGAAAGGGTCCCAGGAACTCCACGTAATAGGCGATGATCTCCGCTGCGACGCTCGTGAGCTGCTTTCGGGCCCGCGGATTGTCGAGGGCGTACGTCGCCACCCGTATCGTGACACCGTTGCGGACCGTCTCCTCCATGTCGTACTTGCCGGCGAGGATCACGGCGAATTGGACGGGAGTCTCGACCTTCGTCTCGAGCACGTTGTCGCCTCCCTCCTCCGCGCGCCGGATCGTCGCGCCCGGGACGAACGGGACGAACGGCTTCGGGACGCGGACCCGGGCGCGGAACGTGTACGCCTGGCCGGACAGCGGAGGCTGCGGAAACCAGGACCGGATGCCGAGCTCCCAGTAGTTGTCGCCCCGGAGCCGCACGAGGAAGTCGCCGTCGATCTCGAAGCGCAGCTTCAGAGGCGCATCGGGCGGAGCCGGTTCGGCGAGAGCGACGATCAGCTCGTCCAAGCGGTGGTCGAACTCGAGGGATCGTCCCTTCTCGTCGGTCACGCCGGTGACGCGCGCGACGCGCTCCTCGAGATTGGCGCCGGCCCGCGCGTAGACGATCCGGTCCAGGTTCAATCGCAGGGCGCGCGCCGGACGCCCCTTCGGCACGAGAGTTTCCCGGACCGTCAGCTTCGCGTCGTTTCCCGCCGAGGCCTCGAGCATGACGTCCACGTCGGTCAGCAGAACCCGCGGCGGCGGAGGGTCGCGCCGGTCCCGCCCGACGGGTTGATGCGAGAGCGGAGCCATCCAGAGGTATTTGCGCAGCGCGGGGTCGTGCGACTCGCTGCTGTTGAGCGTCACGATGGCCTCGACCGGGTCCTCCATGGCGTCGAACCCGTACAGGAGATCCTCGCGGCCGCCGTCCATCTCCGCCCAGAGGAGTGCGGCCTCGGGCGCGTCGAGCGCGCGGAGGGCGAAATCGTGCGACAGCGGCGGCGCGTGGACGCGCTGAAACTTCTCGCGGTGCCTGCGGAAGACCGGCTCGAGCGAGGCCGCCGCCGGCCCCGCCAGCGGCGCAACCTTCTGCCCCCCGGCAAGCCAGAGAAGTCGGTCGAACGAATCGTGGAGTCGGACGCCCCCTTCGATCCTTTCCGGCTTGAGGCTCGACCCTTTCCGGGCGTTGAACATCACGGAAGGCGCCTCGACCGGGTCCACCGACACGTAGTCCACGGCTCCCTTTCCCTCGAAGAAGAGGCCCACGATGTCGTCTCCCGCGCGCACCGGCGCGGCGCGGCCGGACTGGAGGCGCCAGGTCGCGTGGGGACCCGCCAGCTCCAAACCGGAAACGGCGACCGCCCCGCCGACCGTCAAGTTGTCGAATCGCTCGACGGTGGGGGCCAGAGCCGGGGCCTCGGCCGCGAAGAGACGCGGAGCGAACGCCAGGACGACGAGGACGAGCCCGCGGGTGAGACCTCGAATCGGAGTCCTCTCAGTCCTTGGGCATTTCGATGCCCCAGTAGTACTTCTCGAAGAACGGCATGTAGTCCTTCTTGGTCATGTACTGGAGCAGGCCCGCGGCCCGCTTCGTGGAGGCCATCTTCCAGGCGAAAGACTTCTGGTAGGACTTCAGAAAGGTGAAGAACGCCTCGTCGCCGAGCTCTTTGTGGAGGGCGTGAAGGAGGATCGGCCCTTTGTTGTACAGCAGGCCCGTCCGGATGAAATAGCGCGTGCGCGCGTCGCTGGAGACCCAGGCCTGATTGGCCAGAGAAATCGGCACCTGGTCGGTCGCGAAGGTCGAGCGCGCGCGCCAGTGCTTGACCAGCATGCTGAACGTGGCTTCGTTCTTGTACGTTTTGAGGAAGATCCCCGCGCAATACTCGGCGAACGACTCCGTCAGCCACTGCTCTTCCCAGCTCGGCATCTTGACCGACGTGCCCCAGTACTGGTGCGCGATCTCGTGCGCGAATCGCTCGTTGATGCCCTGCGAGTAGAGCTGGTTCTCTTCGCCGATGTACGGATTGAACGCCTCCTTGGTGATGTACATCGTCCCGGGCGGCGCCTGCCCGAACCCGAAGTCGTTGATCTCGATGATGTTGAGCTCCGGCATCGGGAAGGGGCCCAGGAACTCCTGGTAGTACGTGATGATGTTGTCGGCAAGATTGGTGAGCTGTTTGACGGCGCGCGCGTTCTTGAGCGCGTACGTGGCCACCCGGATCGTCACGCCGCTGCGGACCTCCTCCTCGACCTCGTACCGGCCGGCGAGGATGACCGCGAAACATATTGGCTTGTCTACGCGCGTCTCGAGCAGGTTGTCGTCGCCGTCGACCGCTCGCCGGATGGTCTTGCCCGGAGCGAAGGGAACGAACGGCTTCTTCACGCGCACGGTCGCGTGAAACGTGTAGAACTGGCCCGCGAGCGCCGGCTGCGGAAACCACGACGTGGTGCCGAGCTCCCAGTAACTGTCGCCGCCGGGCCGCACCAGAAAGTTGCCGTCCATCTCGAACCGGAGCTTGATCGACCTCTCCGGCGCTGCGGGCTCGGCGAGCTGAATCAGGACTTCCTGCTCGTTGTGGACGAAGGCGAGCGAGCGGCCGGCTTCGTCGGTGACCCTCTTCAGCCGCTCGCCGCGGGTGGTCAGGTTGTTCCCGAAGTAGGTATAGAACCGGCTGCGGAGCTTCAGGCGCACGGCGGAGAGGGGCCGGCCGATCGGAACCAGCGTCTCGAGGACGGAGAGCGACGCGTCGTCCTCGTCCGAGGCCTTCAGATCGACGTCGACGTCGGACAGGACGACCCGCGGCACCGGCGGATCGCGCGGATCCCGGCCGATCGGCTGGAAGGAGAGCGTGTGCGCGTAGAGGTACTTGCGCGCCTCCGGGTCGTCGGACTCGCTCGACGCAACGACCGCGAGTTCTTCCGCCGGGTTGTCCACGCCGTCCAGCGCATACACCATGTCCTCCGCGCCGCCGTCGATCTCGGCTCGGACCAGCGGTGCCGCCGCGGCGTCGAGCTTCTGGATCGCGAAGTCGTGCGACAACGGCGTCGCGTTCAACCGTCCGAACTTCTCCCGCTGCTTCGCGAACGAGCCCGCCGCCAGCGGCGCGGCCGGGCCCGAGAGCCGCGGCAGCGGTTGTCCCTGGGCGAGCCAGAGGACCCTTTTGACGTTGTCGCGCAGCCGGACTCCCTTGTCCGTCCTCTCGGGCTTCAGGCTCGACCCCTTCTTCGCGTTGAAGACGACGACGGGGGCCTCGATCGGGTCGACGGAGAGGTACTCCATCGTTCCCGTGCCCTCGAAGAAGATGCCGACCACTTCGTCCCCCGCCAGCACCGGAGCGGCGACGCCGGACTGGAGCCGGCACTCCATATGGCCGGCAGAGAGCGTCACCGGGCCGACCAGCATGGCGTTGCCGAGCGTCAGGTGGTCGAACTGCTCGACGACCGCCGGAAGAGACGTGCGCTCCGCCCCGAAGAGGTGGAGCGCAGCCGCGAACACCAGCGCGCCAGCAAGGATCGCGCGCGGCCGCCTACGCCCGGGGCTTGTACTCGGTGACGTCGCCGACCGCCCGGGACCCGACTCGTTCATAGATGCGCACTCCTTCCGCGGCGGCCTGGAGGACCGCCGTCCGACAATCCTGCTGCCGGCCAGCCGCCGCTGCAGCCATCCGGGTTGGGCGACGAAATTGGCGTCCACCGCCTCGCCGAGGCCCGACAGCGACCGGTCCGTCGAGGCGGCCCGGCCGATGGTGGAGGTCACATGTGCATTGTAGAGGCAGCAAGGTACTAGAATCCGTTCGCACTCCCATGACTCTCTCGGCCGGCTTCCGCCTCGGCGTTTACGAGATCCTCGAACCGCTCGGGGCCGGTGGGATGGGAGAGGTCTATCGCGCGCGCGACCGCAAGCTCGGTCGGGACGTCGCGATCAAGGTCCTCCCCGACGAGTTCGCGAGCGACCCCGGGCGCGTGGCGCGCTTCGAACGCGAGGCGCGGATGCTCGCCGCCGTCAACCATCCCACGATCGCCGCCATCTACGGCGCCGAGCAAGACGGCGAGACGCGCTACATCGTCATGGAGCTCGTCGAAGGGGAGACGCTCGCGCAGAGGCTCGCGAGCGGGCCGCTCCCGGTCGCGGACTGTCTGCGCATCGCCTCGCAGATCGCCGAGGCGCTCGAGGTCGCCCACGAGAAAGGCGTCATCCACCGGGACCTGAAGCCCGCGAACATCAAGATCACGCCCGGAAGCAAGGTCAAGGTCCTCGACTTCGGCCTGGCCAAGGCGATGGAGCTTCCCTTCTCGGGCGACATGTCGCGCTCCCCCACGATCGTCATGGACGAATCGCTCCCCGGGGAGATCGTGGGAACGCCCGAGTTCATGAGCCCCGAGCAGGCGCGCGGCAAGGAGACGGATCGCCGCACCGACATCTGGGCGTTCGGCTGCATCCTCTACGAGACCCTCTCGGGCAAGCGCGCGTTCACGGGCGAGACTGTGCCGGACGCCGTCTCCGCGATCCTCTCGAAGGAGCCCGACTGGGCGGCGCTGCCCGCGCGTACGCCGCCGCGGGTTCGCGAGCTGCTCGTGCGCTGCCT
>JBASRI010000551.1:0-1585 GCA_049273755.1 Thermoanaerobaculia bacterium | reverse complement strand
GCGTCTCGCCGTCCTTCTTCGCGGCGTCCACGGCCGCGACCATCTTCGCCTCGAGCTTCGCGTCGATCGCGCGCAGCGGCGAGTCCTCGCGGACCTTCTCGAGCGAGGCGAAGGAACGGGGGGAGCTCGTGTCCGCGACGCCGCCGAGCTCGAGGACGCCGCTTCGGATCTCGATCCCGCACTCGGAGAGCAGGAGCTTGCACACGGCCCCCGCCGCCACGCGCGCCGCCGACTCGCGGGCCGAGGCGCGCTCGAGCACGTCGCGCAGGTCGGAGGCCCCGTACTTCATCCCGCCCGCCAGATCCGCGTGGCCGGGCCGGGGCCGCGTCAGCCGCTTGCCGGCCGCCGCCGCAGGGTCGACCGAGAGGGGCCCCATGACGCCTTCCCAGTTCGCGAAATCGGAGTTGGCGATGCCGATCGCGATCGGCGAGCCCAGGGTGATGCCGCCGCGAACCCCGCCCTCGAAGACCGCCGCGTCCTTCTCGATCTTCATCCGGCCGCCCCGCCCGTAGCCGTGCTGGCGGCGGGCGAGCTCGCGGGAGACGAAATCGGCGTCGATCACGAGCCCGGCGGGAATGCCGTCCAAGATCGCGGTCAGACGCGGGCCGTGGGATTCACCGGCGGTCATGAGGCGTAAGGGCATTCGTGGAGTCTAGAGGCCCGAAGTCTCAGGTCTCAAGTCTCAAGTCTCAAGTCGGGCCCTGAGACCTGAAACCTGGGACCTGAGACCGGTTAGGCGCAGCCTAACCGTCCTGGCGCAGCCAGTGCTCCAGAGCTTCGCGGCGGCGCTCGGCCCGGTCCGCGCGAGCGGCGCGGGAGCTCTGGACCTTCGCCTGCTGGTCGGCCGTCAGCAGAGGCCAGATCTCGGAGCGGATGCGCGCGGAGAGGACGGCGCCGTCGGCGCGGACGCGGCCGAGCTCCTGCGCGCGCTGCCGGATCGCGTTCTCGTCGTAGGGCTGGGCGGTCTGCGCGGCATGCAATGCGCGGCGGCTGTCCAATCCCACCTGCCGCTGCGCGAGGATCTCGTCGGCGTGGGTCTTCAGGATGGCGCGGATCTTCGCCTGCTGATCCGCGGTGAGGCCGAGCCGGCGGACGGCGCGGCGGTAGGGCCGCGGCGCCCAGCCGTCGGCGGAGGAACCGTCCCCGGTCGGATGCGCCGTGAGCTGCCTCGCGAAGAGCGACAGACCCGACAGCGTTGCGATTCCGGCGGCGAGCAGGAAGAAGCGGCGAGGCGTTCGGATGGTCATCGATTGCTCCTTGTGTCCTCCTCAAGAACGACCGGCAGGCATCGGAGGATTACGTCCGGAGGGCTAAACTGCGGCCGTGGAGCGCAAGTACGTCCTCAAGACGCCGGCGCGGCTGAAGTCCTATCGGGTGGACTACGACCGTGAGTTGAACGACGAGCAGCGCGAAGTGGTGCTTGCGGGGCGCGGACCGATCCTGGTGATCGCTGGAGCCGGCTCGGGGAAAACGCGCACTCTCGTCTACCGCGTGGCGCGCCTGATCGAGTCGGGCCTGGACCCGTCGCGGATCCTGCTCTTGACCTTCACCAACAAGGCGGCGCGCGAGATGCTCCGGCGGGTCG
>JBASRI010000547.1:0-2539 GCA_049273755.1 Thermoanaerobaculia bacterium | reverse complement strand
GGCCTTTTGCGTCGCGGCCTTCGCGGGCAAGGTCTGGATGACGGAGGTCTTGGGCCGCGCCTCGAGGATCGAGAGCACCATCGAGAGCACGATGAACCCGACGAACGCGCCAGTCGTCAGCTTGTGCAGGAACGTCGTCGCGCCACGCGCACCGAAGGCCGTCTGGCTGCCTCCGCCTCCGAAAGCGCCCGCGATGTCGGCTCCCTTGCCCTGCTGGAGCAGGACCACGAGGATCAGGAAGAAGCAGATGATGACGTAAAGGACGACCAAGGCTATGTACACGAACCCTCCACGAAAAGGGGCGGAAGTCTACGCGCCCGACGGGGGGGCGTCAAGCGCGGGCGATCGCGGCGAACGCGGCAGCGGAGAGGCTCGCCCCGCCGATCAAAAACCCGTCCACGCGGGAGCCGGACAGCAGGTCGCCGGCGTTCTCGGGTGTCACCGACCCGCCGTAGAGGATGCGCAGGTCGGAGCGGGACGAAAGCAGCTCGGCGATGTGGACGCGCGCGGTCTCGGCGTCGGCCGGGGTGGCCGCGCGGCCGGTTCCGATGGCCCAGACGGGCTCGTACGCCACGACGAGCGGCACCCCGGGCGGATCCCGGTCGAGGGCCGCCACCTCGCGGACCAGAGTAGCGGCCGTCAAGCCCGCGTCCCGCTCCTCGGCGGTCTCGCCCAGGCAGTAGATCGGCGTCAGCTTCGCCGCTCGGCAGCAGGCGAGCTTGCGCGCGAGCAGCGGCCCGTCCTCGTGAAAGTAGCGGCGGCGCTCCGAATGGCCGACGATCGCGTAGCGGCATCCGGCATCGGCCGCCATGACCGCCGAGACTTCCCCGGTGAGCGCACCCTCGAGCTCGGCCGCGACGTTCTGGCAGGCCAGCTCCCAGCGGCCGCCCGGGTCGCGTGCGGCGTCGAGGGCGGTGAAGGGCGGCGCCGCGACGAGCTCCCCCGCGGGCGCCGCGTCGTTCAGGAGCGCGCCGAGCTCCCGCGCCCACAGGCGCGCCTCCCCGCGCGTCTTGTGCATCTTCCAGTTGGCGACGAAGAGCTTGCGCGTCATCCTAGCAGGCTGCTGAAAAATGGATGCGGGTGTCGTGTCCGGCACTTTGCAGCCGGCGCCCGTTGAGCGACCTTCCCAGATTACTCTTCATCCCTGTCTCGCGGGCGCCGGCAAAGTGCCGTCCACCCTCCGGGTTACGGCGGCGCCGAGCCATCTGCTGCGTCATCGCTCCTCGACGATGCAAAGGCATCGTCGTCGTCGCGCTTCCTTGCATCTGACCCCGCGGTGCTCGTAACGCCATCCCACACCCTTTCTCAGCAACCCGCTAGAGCTTCGATGCCGGGAAGCGTGCCCTCCGCGAGGAACTCCAGCGACGCGCCGCCCCCCGTCGAGACGTGTGTGAATTTCCCCGCCACGCCCGCGGTGTGCACGGCCTGGACGCTCTCGCCTCCGCCAACGACGGTGACGGCTTTGAGATTCGAGACGATCCGTGCGGCAGCCATCGTGCCCTTGTCGAACGGCGGTTTCTCGAAAACGCCCATCGGGCCGTTCCAGAACACCGTCTTCGCCGGCTGGAGCAGGCGCTCGAACTGCTCGAGCGTCTTGGGGCCGACGTCGAGCGCCATGAGGTCGTCCGGGATCTTGTGGATCGGGACGGTCCGCGCCCCCGCGCCGTCGTCGGGCGATTTCGCCACGACGAAGTCGGAGGGCAGCGCGATCGTCTTGCCCGCCTGCTTGCAGAAGTCGAGGATCTCGCGTGCGAGAGTGACTTTGTCCTCCTCGAGGAGGGACTTGCCGACGGAGAGTCCGAGCGCTCGCACAAAGTGGTTCGCCATGCCGCCGCCGATCAGGAGCACGTCCGCGCGCCGCGAGAGCACGCGCAGCGTGTCGATCTTTCCCGAGATCTTGGCGCCGCCGAGGATCGCCGCGAACGGCCGCTCCGGCTCGAGCAGGCGCCTGAGCTCCCGGACCTCCTTCTCGAGCAGCAGGCCGGCTGCCCTGTCGGCGACGAGCTTGGGTACGCCCACGACCGACGCGTGCGCGCGGTGCGCGGCCCCGAAGGCGTCGTCCACGTAGGCGTCGGCGAGCGCGGCGAGCTGTCGGGCGAACTCGGGGTCGTTGGCCTCTTCGCCGGCGTGGAAGCGCAGATTCTCGAGCAAGAGCACCTCGCCGGGCGCCAGAGCTCGCGCCGACTTCTCCGCGTCGGGTCCGACGCAGTCGTCGAGGAACAGGACGGGCTTGCCCAGCAGCTCGGCAAAGCGCGCCGCGACCGGCAGGAGCGACAGCTCGGGCTTGCGCTTGCCCTTGGCTTTGCCGAGGTGCGAAGCGCAGACGACGCGGGCGCCGCGCTCGCAGGCCAGGCGAACCGTAGGAAGCGTTTCCGCGATGCGCGTGTCGTCCGAGACGCGGCCGTTTTCGAGGGGCACGTTGAAATCCACGCGCAGAAACAGCCGCCGGCCCTCCAGGGGCAAGTCTCGAACGGACCGCATGGGGCCGGTAGAATAGCGCAGTGAAACGGTTCGCGGCCGCCGCCCTCCTGCTCCTTTC
>JBASRI010000546.1:0-20724 GCA_049273755.1 Thermoanaerobaculia bacterium | reverse complement strand
CGCGAAAACCGATGCGCCGTAGGATCCCGCGCAGGACGGCGTCGTCCTCGGGCCGGTCGGCTCCCGCCATGCCGAGGGCGAGCGCCTCGGCGCGCGCGCCGGCGTCCTCCTGCGCCTCTTCGATCGCCCGGTGCAGGACCTTCTCGACCTCCAGCTCGCCGTGGGTAAGCAGGTTCGCGCCGCCGCCCCGCGCACGCCCCGCGACGCGACCGCTCGCGTCGGCGCACAGGGCGGTCGTTTTCGATCCGCCGGCGTCGATCCCGAGGACGTGCCGCACGCGATTCGCCCTCTATTTCCTCTCGACGCCGTGCCGGGCCAGCAGGAAGGCCGCAGTCCCGACTCCGATCACCAGGCCCACCACTCCGAGGCCGGCCAGCCGGATCCAGTCGGGCACGGCGGACGGCGAGAGCATCCGCGCCAGCGCTCCGGCGAAGTCCACGCCGAGGCTCGGGTCCAGGCGCGCGGTCTTCAAAGCGCTCAGCAGCGCCGAGAGGCTCAGCGCCACGGAGAACCCCGCCACCGCTGCGACGAGACTGCTCACGGCGAGCCGGCGGCGCGTGATCGGGTGGTCCTCGATCCGCTCGAGCGCGTCGAGTGCCGGCTCGCGGCCTCCGATGGGCGCGAACTGCTGGAGCAGGAGCAGGCCGGGGATCGAGGCCACCGTGCAGAGGAAATAGAACGGCGTCCACCCGAGCGCGTCCGCGAAGTAGCCCGCGATCGGGCCGGTGATGGTGCGGCCCAGGGCGAAGATGCTGGAGAAGAGGGCGTACTGCGTGGCCGAGAACTTGCGCTGCGTCATCCGAAGCAACAGCACGCCGAAGGCTCCCGTCGCCAGCCCCTGGCAGAATTGCTCGAGCCCGATAGCGCCGTACATGGCGAAGCGGTGCGACCACGGCTGCACAACCGCGCCCACGATCCCGCCGGCGCAGGGAGACCCGGGCGTGAGCCGGTCCACCACGACCTGGCCCAGGAAGCCCACGTCCTGCATGCATCCGAAGATCCACAGACAGCGGGTCAGGCCGATGCGCTCCGTGGAGGCGCCGCCCACGATCGTGCCGGTGATCAAGCACGTCAGGCCGATCGTGGCCGTCGCGAGCCCCACGTCCTCGGGCACGTAGCACTTCTGGATGAGGAAGGGGCGGACCAACGCCGTCGCCAGATTCTCGCCGAACTTGTAGAAGAGCAGGAAGCCCAGGATCGGCAGGATTCCCGCCCGCCGGAAGAGATCCAGCAGCGGCCCGAACACCGCTTCCCGCAGCGTGCGCGGCGGATGAGGAGGCGCGGCCGGCTCCGGCGACCAGAGCACGACGCCCATGAGCGGGAGAAACAGAAAGGCGAGGAACGCAAACACCGGAGGCCAGCCGAGGCGCTGGCCAAACGTGATCGTCACGGCGCCCGAGAGCAGCACCGCCGTGCGCGCGAACGCCGTCCGCGCCCCGACGGCCAGGCCCTGCTCCGAGCGCTGCAGGACCTCCACGGCGTAGGCGTCGATGACGATGTCCTGCGACGCCGAGCCGAACGCGATCAGGACCGCGATCGCCGCGATCACGACCACGTCCGCAGTCGTGCCCGCGCCGGCCAGCGCCAGCGTGACGGCGAACAGGAAGAACTGGCACACCAGGATCCAGGAGCGGCGGCGGCCGATCCTTCCGAAGCGCGGTCCCCAGCGGTCCATCAGAGGGGACCACAGGAACTTGAACGTCCACGGCGCCTGCGCCAACGAGAACAGGCCGACGGTCTTGATGTCCACGCCCCGGTACGTCAGGAACGCTGGCAGGGCGATCCAGACGAGGCCCAGCGGCAGGCCCGACGAGAAGGACTGGAGCGTGACGGCGGCGATGCGCTTGGACGAGAACGCGTGCTGGAGGCTCTGAAACGTGCCGACGCGGCCGCTCGTCATTGACCTGCAGTTTACGATCCTTGACACTCCAGCCGCCCTCTGATTTCGTCCGCGCATGCCGCACACGTTCGCCGCCGCCGCCCTCGCGACGCTGCTCGCCTCGCCCAACGCCTCTACGTCGCCCGTGCCCTCGCCAGCGCTGGCGCCGCTCGCGACGATCTACCCGGACCTCGAGGCGCTCTATATCGACCTCCATCAGACGCCGGAGCTCTCGCTCCACGAGGAGAAGACCTCGGCCAAGCTCGCCGGGCGGCTGCGGGTGCTGGGCTACGACGTCACGGAGAGAGTCGGCGGCTACGGCGTCGTTGCCGTGATGAAGAACGGCAAGGGCCCCACCGTACTGGTGCGCGCCGACATGGACGCGTTGCCCGTCGAAGAGAAGACGGGGCTCCCGTACGCCAGCAAAGTGAGGACCAAGAACGACGCGGGCGTGGAGGTTCCCGTCATGCACGCCTGCGGCCACGACGTGCACATGACTTCCCTGATCGGCGCCGCGACGCTGCTGGCGAAGGCGAAGGGCCGGTGGCGCGGCACGCTCGTCCTCATCGCGCAGCCCGCCGAGGAAGGCGGCCACGGCGCCCAGAACATGCTGAAGGACGGCCTGCTGACCCGATTTCCGAAGCCGGATTACGCCATCGCCCTCCACGACTTCCCGTTTCTTCCCGCGGGCCAGGTCTCCGCGACGCCGGGCTACGTCATGGCCAACGTGGACTCCGTGGACATCACGATCTACGGCCGGGGCGGCCACGGCTCCGCGCCCCAGTACACCGTGGACCCGATCGTCATCGCGGCGCGGACCGTGCTGGCGCTCCAGACGATCGTCTCGCGCGAAAACGACCCGAGCGACCCGGCCGTCGTTACGGTCGGATCGATCCACGGCGGGACCAAGCACAACATCATTCCGGACGAGGTGAAGCTGCAGCTCACGGTGCGCTCCTACAAGGAAATCGTCCGCAACCGGCTGCTCGCCGCGATCGCGCGTATCGCGAAGGCCGAGGCGGCCGCCGCCGGGGCGCCCAAGGAACCGCTCGTCGTGGTGGACGAAGGGCGCGGACACGCCACCTATAACGACCCGGCTTTGACCAAACGCGTCGCGGGCGCCTTCGCGAGAGCGTTCGGCCAGGGCAATGTCACCGAGGTTCCGCCGGTCATGGGAGCGGAGGACTTCGGCGAGATCGGCGCGGCAGCCGGTATTCCCTACGTCCTCTTCTGGGTGGGCGGCGCGGACCCGCAGAAGATCGCCGCGGCGCGCGGCGACATGACCCGCCTGCCGTACCTCCACTCCTCGGAGTGGGCCCCGGACCGCGAGCCGACGCTGAAGACGGGCACCGCCGCGCTGACGGTCGCCGCCTTGGAGCTCCTCCGCCGTCCCTGATCGCGCACCCGGCGGGGGCACTGATCTTGCACTGATCGTGTCCGTGGGCAACCTGCTCGACCATCAGCTCTTCCGCATCGGCAACACCCCTGTCACGGCCGCGAGCCTGTTTGCCACCGCCGCGATCCTGGTCGGCTCGTATCTGCTCGGGCGCGTCTTGCGCGGGCTGATCGCCAACCGCTTCCTCGCGCGCACCCACCTCTCAGCCGGGATCCGGTACGCGATCGGGCGCTTTACGGGCTATCTCGTCTTCTTCCTCGGCGCTGCCGCCGCCCTCCAGACGCTCGGGATCAACGCGACGACGCTCGCGGCTTTCGGCGCCGCCCTCGGCGTCGGGATCGGGTTCGGGCTGCAGGACATCGTCAAGAACTTCGTCGCCGGCCTCGTCATCCTGATCGAGCGCCCGTTCCAGGTCGGAGACCGCATCGAAGTGGACAAGAACGCGGCCGAGGTCGCCGAGATCCGCGCGCGCGCCACCGTCCTCCGAACCAACGACGACGTGCACTTGATCGTCCCCAACTCGAAGCTGACGAGCGAGACCATCGTCAACCGCAGCTACAAGAGTCCACTGTACAGGTGCCGCGTACCCGTGGAGGTTTCCTCGGACTCGGATCCCCGCGTCGTCGAGCGGGCCCTGCTGGAGGCGGCCGGCGCGTGCGAAGCGGTGCTCCCCAATCCTCCGCCCGCCGTCCGACTCCACGGCTTCGGAGAGTCGGTCCTGGACTTCCAGTTGCTCTGCTGGACCGACAAGATGCTCCACAAGCCCGGGAAGCTCGTCAGCGATCTGAACTTCGAGATTCACAAGGCGCTGGCGCGCCACGGCGTCGAGCTGCCTTCCCCGCAGACCGACGTCAGGCTCGTCGGCCTCGAGCCCCCGCCGGCCCCACGCCCCACGGCATGGAATCTGCAGCCGGGTACTCCGGAGGCCGATCATGAACAAGGATGAAATGAAGGGAAAGGCAGAGAGCCTGAAGGGCCAGGTCAAGGAGACCGCCGGAGAGCTGCTCCAAGACGAAGAGCTCCGGCAGGAAGGCGCCGACGAGCGAGCCGAAGGCGAGGCCCGAGAGGCCCTCGGCAAAGCCAAGCGCAAGGTGGGCGAAGCCGTCGAAGACCTCGGCAAGAAGATCCAGCGGTAGCTCGGAACGGGCCGCGGCTCGGGACCATCGGACGGAGAAAGATTTCCGCTTCTCGATGGGCTCTTCGGCATCCTGCTAGGATTCCGGCCATGGCGAGTGTGCGACCCGTCCGAAGACCGCGACCCGCTCCGGCGGCGCGCCCGAGACCCGAGAAGCAACGCTTTCAAGACGCCGCCAGCCTCTACGGCATTCCGCACTGGGGCAAGGGCTTCTTTCACGTGGCCGACGGCGGCGACCTCGTCGTCCGCCCCACTCGCGAAGCCTCCCGCGAAGTCTCGCTCAAGGCCATCGTCGACGAGGTGGCGCAGGAGGGCATCCGCACCCCGCTCGTCATTCGCTTCCCGCAGATCCTTCAGGCTGCCGTGTCGAATCTGAACGACGCGTTCGCCCGCGCGATCGACGAGTTCGGATACCCCAACCAGTTCCGCGGCGTCTTCCCGATCAAGGTCAATCAGAAGCGCGTCGTCGTGGATCACATCGTCGAGGCGGGCCGCCGGTACGGCTACGGCCTGGAGGCCGGCTCGAAGCCGGAGCTGCTGGCGGCGATCGCGGCGGACCTCGGGCCCGAGTGCCTGATCACCTGCAACGGATACAAGGACGAGACTTTCATCCGGATGGCCCTGAACGCCGTGCGCATGCAGAAGCGCGTCGTGATGATCCTGGAAAAGGTCTCGGAGCTCGATCGCATCCTCGAGGTCGCGCGGGCGCGGGGCGTGCGCCCCCTGCTCGGAATGCGCGCAAAGCTGTACGCCCGCGGCTCGGGCAAGTGGGCCAAATCGGGCGGCGAGGCGGCGAAGTTCGGCCTGACGACACCCGAGATGCTCGAGGCCGTGCAGATCCTGCGCTCCAGGAAGATGCTCGACTGCATGGTCATGCTCCACTTCCACATCGGCTCGCAGATCACCGACATCCGAAAGATCAAGGACGCCATCCGCGAGGCCGGGCGCGTCTACGCGAAGCTGCGCGCCCTCGGCGTCCCGATCCAGTACTTGAACCTCGGCGGGGGCCTCGGCGTCGACTACGACGGCTCCAAGACAGCCTTCGACTCGTCGATGAACTACTCGGTGCAGGAGTACGCCAACGACGTGGTCTATACCGTCAAGCAGATCTGCGACGAGGAGAACGTGCCCGCGCCTACGCTCGTGACCGAGTCGGGACGCGCGGTCACCGCCTACCACTCGGTGTTCGTGACCAACGTTCTCGACGTCGCCGACCGCATCGAGCAGGGACGCCGCGTGAAGGTGACCGAAAGCGACGCCAACGTCCTCCAGGAGCTCTCCTCGATCTACGACACCGTCAACGCGAAGACGCTCCGCGAGAGCTACCACGACGCCCTCCAGTACAAGGAGGAGCTCTTCACGCTCTTCAACCTGGGGCACCTCTCGCTGGAGGACCGTTCCAGGGGAGAGATCCTGTTCTGGCAGATCTGCGAGAGGATCCACCGCGACCTGAAGACCTTGAAGGAGATCCCGGAAGAGTTCGAGGACATGGAGACGATGCTGGCCGACACGTACGTCCTGAACTTCTCGGTCTTCCAGTCGCTGCCCGACGTGTGGGCGATCGACCAGCTCTTCCCCATCCTCCCGATCCACCGCCTGAACGAACGCCCCGGCGAGTTCGGCACGCTGGCCGACATCACCTGCGACTCGGACGGAAAAATCGAGAAGTTCATCGACCTGCGGGACATCAAGGAGACCCTCCCGCTCCACGGCCTGCGCAACGGCGAGCCGTACTACATCGGCGTCTGCCTGATGGGCGCGTATCAGGACGTCCTGGGCGATTTGCACAACCTGTTCGGAGAGGCCCACGAGGTCCTGGTGACCGTAGACGAGCAGGGCCGCTCCCGGATCGAGGACGTGATGCCCGGGGAGTCCTGCGAGCGGGTGCTCGAGTACATGAACTACGATCGCGAGGAGATCCTGGCGTCGTTGCGCCGCCAGCTCGACCGGGCCGCCGGCCGGCCCGTCAACAAGGAGGAGGCTCGGGCGATCTTCAAGGAGTTCGAGGACGTTCTCCCCGAGTACACGTACCTGCAGCGCTAGCACGCGCGCCGGGCTGCGGGCCGCCGAGGCGCTCCTCGGACTCTCGTTCGCGGTCTCACTCGGCGCTCAGGCGCCGGCCGCGCCTCTCCGCAAGGAAGTGGCGGTCGGCGTCTACGAAGCTCCGCCCTGGTCCATGAAGGGACCGGACGGGCAGTGGCGCGGCCTCACGGTGGACCTGTGGAACGAGGTCGCCGGCAACCTCGGTCTCTCCTCCCGCTTCGTGGAGCAGCCTCCCGACAAGATCCTCGAAGGGATCGCCCAGGGGACGCTCGACACGGCCGCCGGCCCCTTCGCCTCGACGATGGAACGCCAGGAGCTGCTCGACTTCACGCACGATTACCTGTCGACGGGCGTGAGCATCGCGGTCCTGCGCAGCAGCCAGAAGGACCGCTGGCTCGCGGTTCTCGAAGCCCTGTCGACCCCGACGGCGCTCCGCCTCTATCTGGTGGTACTGGCCGCGACCTTTCTCGCCGGCGCGGCGCTGTGGCTGCTCGAACGCAAGCGCAACCCGATGTTCGCAGGGCGTCCGCTGCAGGGGGTCGGCTCCGGCTTCTGGTGGGCCGGCGTCACCACCGTCGCGGTCGGCTACGGCGACAAGGTGCCGATCACGTTCTGGGGCCGGCTGATGGCGCTCTTCTGGATGTTCGTCAGCCTCGTCCTCATCACGGCGTTGACCGCGTTCGTCACGGCCCGCCTCGCGGTCGCCGAGATCGGCCGGGTCCAAGGGGCATCGAGCCTTCGCGACTCGGTCGTGGGCGGCGTAGAGGGGTCGGCCTCCACCGACTGGTTGCGCCGCGAGGACGTTCCGCACCGCCTCTACCCGACGGCGGCCGCCGCCCTGGCCGCGCTGGAGAGGGGCGACGTGAAGGCGGTCGTCTACGGGCAGGCGACGCTGCGCTTCTACGCGGCCCGGGATCCCGACCGGCGCTACGAGGTGATCCCGGGCGCGCTGGAGGCTCAGAAGTACGCGTTTCCGCTGCGGGACGGCAGCCCTCTGCGCGACCCCATCAACACGCGGCTCCGACGCGTGCTCGCCGAGTCGCACTGGCGCGACCTGCGCGACCGGTACCTCAGCGAGGCCGCTGAAGGCGCGGCCGGAGGGAGGTGACCATGCCTCGCCGCAACGTCTCGAGCGGAGCTCCCTGGGAGCCGGTCGTCGGCTATTCGCGCGCCGTGCGCGTAGGCAACGTCATCCACGTCTCGGGCACGACCGCGATCGGCCCCGACGGAACGCTGGTCGGCAAAGGCGACCCCTACGCCCAGGCGGTCCAGACGCTGCGCAACATCGAAGCCGCCCTCGAGAAGGCGGGCGCGCGGCTCGCGGACGTCGTCCGGACGCGGATGTACGTCACTCGCATCGCCGACTGGGAGACGATCGGCCGCGCCCACGGCGAGTTCTTCGGCAAGATCCGTCCCGCTGCCACGATGGTCGAGGTCTCCGCCTTGATCGATCCGGCGATGCTCGTCGAGATCGAGGCGGAAGCGATCGTCGAGTCCCGCCCGCAGGCCGATCCCCTCGAGGAGTCCGGAGGGATCTAGACCACCGGGGTGACGGCCGCCTGATCCTCCTCGCCGGTCCGGATGCGGTAGACCTTTTCGACGGGAAGGACGAACACCTTCCCGTCGCCGACGGCGCCGGTGCGCGCCGAGGCGAGGATCGCGCGCACGGTCGGGCCGACGAAGTGATCCGAGACGCCGATCTCCAGGCGCACTTTCTCGGCGAGCTCCATCTTGACGGTCGTACCCCGGTAGGTCTCGACGCGCTCGGTCTCGCCGCCGTGTCCCTCGACGCGGTGGAGCGTCAACCCGCGGACCTCGGCCCGGAAGAGCGCCTCGAGCACGTCCGGCAGTTTGTCCGGCCGCACGACCGCGACGACCAGCTTCAGCCGGAGCCTCCCCCGGCGGGCGCCGCCTCCGGCAGAGCGAGGCCTCCCTCGGTCCCGCTTTCGTGCAATACGAGAATCGCCCCCTCGCCCCGCGCGTAGGCCTCCTCTCCGTGTTGCGTCACGTCGAGGCCGAGGCCTTCCTCTCGGGCGCCAACCCGCAGCGCCGCGAAGGCGCCGGCGAGCTTCAGGAGCCCGAAGGTGGCCAGCCCGCTGTAGGCTGCGACGGCGAGCACGCTCGCGGCCTGAACCGCGAGCTGTCGGGGATTGCCAAAGAGGAGCCCGTCCGCCGTCCCGTTCCAGGCCTTCTGGGCAAGGACGCCCGTCAGAAGCGCCCCGACCGTGCCTCCCAGGCCGTGCGCGGCCACCACGTCGAGGGAATCGTCCAGCCGCGTGCGAGCCCGCCACAGCAGCGCGAAGTAGCTCGGGAAAGCGGCGATTCCGCCGAGCAGGATCGCCGACAGCGGTGAAACGAAGCCGGCCGCGGGGGTCACCGCGACGAGGCCTACGACGATTGCGGTCGCCGCGCCCACCGCCGTGGCGCGCCCGGTGCGCCGCAGGTCGAGCAGCGTCCAGACGACGAGCGTGGCCATCGGGGCGAACATCGTATTGACGAAGGCCAGCGCCGCCGAGGCGTTGGAGGCCAGCGCGCTGCCGCCGTTGAATCCGAACCACCCGAACCACAGCAGCCCCGCGCCGAGCACCGTGAACGGCACGTTGTGCGGGAGGATGGCCTGCCGCGCGTAGTCTTTGCGAGGCCCCAGGACCAGCGCGGCCACGAGGGCCGCGGCGCCGGCGTTGATGTGCACGACGGTGCCGCCGGCGAAGTCGAGCGCCCCGAGCTTCGCGAGGAACCCTCCGCCCCAGACCCAGTGCGCGACGGGTGCGTAGACCACGAGGCTCCAGAGCGCGAGGAAGGCCAGATACGGTCCGAAGCGCATGCGCTCGACGATCGCGCCCGAGATCAGCGCCGCCGTGATGATCGCGAAGGTGCCCTGGAACGCCATGAACAGCAGGTGCGGCACGCTGCCCTGCGGCTCGAGGCCCACACCCGAGAGCAGCACCTGCCCGAACCCGCCCGAGAACGCGCCGCCCGGCCCAAACGCCAGCGCGTAGCCGGCGAGGGCCCACGCCACGCCGACGAAGCCGAGCGCCGAGACGCTCATCATCAGAGTGTTCAGGGCGTTCTTGGAGCGCACCAGGCCTCCGTAGAAGAAGCCCAGCGCGGGGGTCATGAGAAGGACGAGAGCGGTCGAAACCAGCAGCCAGGCGGTGTCGGCCCTGTCCACGGATCTGCAGCGTAACAGACCCGTGTCGCGTTGACCACACAAATCTGCATGACTTGCAGAAATCGGGCGTCAGCAACGCGGCCGGGGCGGTTTCAGCGCTTGCTTGACGCCAGAATTCTGCGTTCTCTGCAGATATTCTCGATCACTTCGCCGGCAGCAGATACTCCTTCATGAACAGGACCGACGCGTAGAACTGATAGTCGCGATTGGATTTCTTGGCGAAGCCATGGCCCTCGTCCTTGGCCATGAGGTACCAGACGGGAGTGCCGACTCCGCGGACCTTTTTGAGCATCTGCTCCGACTCGGACAGCGGCACGCGAGGGTCGTTGGCGCCCTGGATCACGAAGAGCGGCTTCTTGATCTTCTCGGCGTTGTTGAGCGGCGCGATCCTCTCGAGGAACGCGCGCATCTTCGGATCTCGCTCGTCCCCGTACTCGACGCGCCGCAGGTCGCGCCGGTACCCGGACGTGTTCTCGAGGAACGTCACGAAGTTCGACGGCCCGACGACGTCGATGGCGCAGCGGATCTTGTCGCTGTAGAGGTACGCCACCGCGAGCGTCATGTGCCCTCCGTAGCTCCCTCCTCCGACGAGGATCCGGTCCGCGGCGAGGTCGGGCCGCGTGGCGATGAAGTCGAACAGCGCGCCGATGTCCTTGTAGGCGCCCTCGCGGAGAAATCCGTTGTCCAGCTTGAGGAAGCTCTTTCCATAGCCCGAGGAGCCGCGGATGTTCGGCATCAGGACCGCCACTCCGAGCTCGTTGACGAAGTAATTCCAGGCGCCCAGGAAATCGGGCCGCGCCTGGCCCTCCGGGCCGCCGTGGATCTCGACCGCGACCGGGCGCTTGCCGGGAAACTTCGAGGGATTGGGCTTGTACAAGAAGCCCGAGATCTCGCGGCCGTCGAAGCTCTTCCAGGTGACGAGCTCGGGCTCGGCCCAGTTCTCCGGGTTCAGTCCCCCGAGCTCGCTGAAGGTCCAGCGCTCGAGCTTTCCCGTCTTGACGTCGTAGGAGTATGCGTCGGAGTTGGAGCGCGGCGTCTCCATCGTGAACCCGATGGCTCCGTTGTCCTTGTGCCAGCGGAGTCCGCCGATGGTCGCCAGGGGAAGCTTCGGGCCGGGCAGCTCCTGCCGAGAGGCCGCGTCGAGGAGATGGAGCACGCTGACGCCCTTCTCGTTGGAGACGTAGGCGATCGTCTTGCCGTCGTAAGAGACATCGAACTCTTCGACGTCGGCCTTGTCCGGCGTCAGAAACTCCAGCTTCTTCGCGGCGAGGTCCATGTAGGCCAGACGCTGAAACTCGGAGCCCTGGTCCGTCGTGACGTAGAGGCCCTTGCCGTCGCGCGAAAATCCGGCGTTCTGGTAGGCGACCTTCTCCTTGCCGCCCTTGGGCGTCAACAGCGTCTTGTGACCGGTGGCGACGTCCGCCAGCCAGAGGTAGGTCTCGTTGATCGAGATTCCCTCCGCGACGAGCCATTTCGTATCGTCGGGAGACCAATCGGCGATTTCCCACCCGCCGCCGCTCAGCTCCAGGACCCGGCGGTCGGTCTTCGGGTCGTTCGCAGCGACGACGTAGAGATCCACGTCGTTGCCGGTGCGGCGGGTCGAGCCGTACGCGACCCACTGTCCGCCGTGGGACCACTGCGCGCCGGTGTTGCGGGACTTCCCGTCGGTCAGGAGCGTCACTTTCCCGTCGCCGAAGTCGTACCGATAAATCTGGAAGAACTCGCTGCCGCCGGTGTCCTTGGAGAACAGGAACGAGTCACCGCCCTTCGGATCGAATCGCGCGCCCCCGACACGGTCGGGGTAAAACGTCATTTGGGTCCGCGCTCCTCCCGGGAACTTGACCAGGTGAGCCTGCGTGACGTTTCCGAAGCGGGTCGCGATCAGCATCTCCCGCTTCGTCGGATGCCAGCTCGAGAAGCTGGCTCCACGGAACTCCGTGTAGCGGCCGATTTCCTCCGCCAGGGAGGCCGGGATGGGTGGCACGCCCTCGGCCACGAGGGCTTCCGCCGGACGGATGGGCGGCGGAGTCGGAGCGGGGGCCTGGGCCTGGGCGGCCGCCGAGGCCGCAACGGCGATGGCAAGTCCGAGAAACGCGAGCTTTTGCCGGATCCTCAAATGTCACCTCCACTTTTCGAGACGGAGGACTCCCCCGAAACCACTACGCACGGCCACGGGAAAGGTTCGCCCGAGGCCCGAGGCGCCTGGGACGGTTAGGGGCTCCAGTCCCCGATGGGAACGAGCGTGGGACCGACCATGGCGCAATCGTCCAGCTGGTGCCCGAGGTGGAGCGCACCGGTGCGATACCAGACCACGACGTCGGTCGAGAGGCCCTCGCCGTTGATGAAGCCGTTGATGTTGATCGGACAGCCTCCCCCCTGGCCCGTGTCGTCGAGCTCGTTGGCCTTGTACTTCAGGGCCCAGAAGTCGGCGACCGAGAAGTCGTCCGCCGGCAGAGCCGTCTCGGCTCCCGGGACGATCCGGTAGCCACGGCGGGTCACTGCGTCGGTCACCGACCACGTGATGTCGGGCTTGTTGGCCTTGCGCAGGACCTCGGTGGGAAGCGACACGATCGGATACCGCGGCCCGGAGCGCCCACCCAGAGCGGCCGGGTTGGGGCCCTCGGTGACGACGTCGTTGTCGGGCCCGTCGATGTCGAAGTCGAGCCTCCAGTAGCCGTGGTGGCGGTGCGTGTAGGCGATGCACGACGCGTTGACCGCGGCGAAGCCGATGATCGGTTGGATGCGGCCGTCCAGGTAGAACTTCCACTTGATCGTGTAGCGGTACCAGCCGGCTTCGAACTGCGTCGTGAGGATGAGAGGGTCGCCGCTCTTCTCGGCGGCGACGCCGGTAAAGGTGCCGATATCCCCCCCGGAGCCGCCGGTGTCGCACACCGTCAGCGGAGGCGTCGTCGGCTCCGCGTAGCCGCAGGGTGGGGGCGGGCCTGGCGGAGGACACACCTCGTTGTCGGCCTGAAAAACGACTTCTTGGTTCGACCAGTCCCGATAGCAGCCGCAACCGCCCGGGTCGTACTGCACGTTCAGAATCGGCATGTGGCCGCGCTTCAGGACGAGGTGCCCGTTGTAATAGGCGTTCCGGATCTCGAGGCCCGAGCCGTTGCCGCCGCTCGAGTTCAGCGGACGAAGCCAGCAGAACTGCCAGACGGGGGCCAGCGTCGGCCACGACATCAGGTGCTCGCCCGCCAGGTTGCAGGCCGGCTGCGCGACGGAAGGCGCGGCGGCAAAGAGGGCCGCGGCCGCGAGCAGGGCCACGCCGAGAATGCGCTTCATCGCGCCCTCCCTTCCGCCGGCACGTAGGACCGATACGGGATCCCTTTCGTCACGAGGTCCACCACCACCCGCCGGATCAAGCCGGCGCGGTCCGAGGAGAGGAGGAAGATCTGGAGGCAGCGCGACCCGGGACCGCAGGGCCGCCCGCGGTCCTCCTGGAGCAGGAACCCGCCCTCCGGGACGACTCGAAAGCGCGCGAAGATCGGCACGAAACCGGCGTGTTGCTGCACGAGCGCGATCGCTTCGGCGATTTCTTCGGGCGAAGGTGCCGGCAGGTTCTGCTTGATCGCCCGGCTGCCGTACAGTCGGCCGTCCAGCGTGTAGTAGTTCTCGCGGGCTATGCCCTGCCCGTAGTCGAAAACGACCTCGACCTTGCGCGCGTACTCGCGCCCGCCGGATGCCTTGACCGTCTCCTCCCAGCTTCGGAGGAGGCGCACGGGACGCGAGGTCCGGGTGACCACAGCCTGCGACGTTTCGGCGCCGGCCGTCGCGACGCACAGCACGATCGCGGCGGCCATGAGAACGGGCGCGGAAGCTTTTCGCATGGGCACCGTCCTTGTCGCGATGTCGGGAATCCTAGCAAATCTCGGAGTGCGGGGCGATGCGGCCGCCCTGTCTCTCCAGCCGTGCTTCCGAGCCCGACAAACCTCGCTGTCGCGGGGGTTGGCCTACCGCCGCTTCGCGTGCGGCTCGACCGGCTTGGGAGCGGCGTCCTTCTTCTCTTCCTTCTTCTCGATTTTCTCGGCCGGTGGCTCCTTCGGCATCGGCTTTCGCGGAAGCACGGCGTCGCGCATCGCCGCGTTGTAGGCGAACGCCGCCAAGATCACGGAGGCCTGCATCAGGTCGTTCTTCTGGAGGCGCTCGTAGAGGTCCATGTTCGTGTGGTGCGTCCGGCTGCTGTAGTCGAGCTCGTCCTGGACGAACTGGAAGCCGGGAAGACCGACCTTGTCGAAAGATTCGTGATCGGTGCCGCCCGTACGGTTCAGCGTCACCGTGGTCGCCCCGAGGTCGCGGAAGGGCGCCAGCCAGGCCTCGAAGATCGGGACGACACCTGCGTTGTCTTCGCAGTAGATCCCGCGGATCTTCCCCGAGCCGTTGTCGAGGTTGAAGTAGGCCGCGAGCTTGGCGAACTCGGGCTTGACGGTGATCGGCCACTTCTCCTTCTGGAGGTACCAGGGCCGATCGGCTTCCTCTTTCGTCAGGGGCGGGCGCGAGGCGAAATGCTGGTCGACGTACGCCCGCGAGCCGTAGACCCCCTGCTCTTCGCCGCTCCAGAGCGCCACGCGGATCGTGCGCCGGGGTTTCGCGCCCACGGCCTTGAGGATCCGGATCGCCTCCATCACGGCCACCGTGCCCGCCCCGTTGTCCGTGGCGCCCGTGCCTCCATGCCACGAATCCAGGTGCGCCCCGAGCATGACGACTTCCTCCTTCTTGTCGGTGCCCGGCAGCTCGGCGATCGTGTTCCATTGCATCTGATCCTCGTCGACGAAGCGGGCTTCCACGTCGAGCTCGAGCTCCACGTCCGTGTTCGCGTCGAGAAGACGGGTGATCCGGCCGAAATGCTCGGGCTCCATCGCCAGCGACGGCAGCGACGGCTTGGGCTTTGACACCCGCCACTCGCCTCCGCCCTGCACGTTGAACACGCCGAGATCCCCGCGTCCGGCCTCGATGACGGCCAGAGCTTTCTCCTCTTCGAGGAACTTGTCCGCCGCCCGCCGCAGCTCGGCCCGCTTCCGGGCCTCCTCCCGGTTGTAGCGCGGGGGCCCGCCCGGCATCTCGTACTGGAATTCCTCGGCCAGCTTCTTCTCGTCGAAGCGCTCGATGTCGGGCTTGAGGTGCGGCTCCATCTTCACGGGATCGCCGTAGAGAACGATCTTCCCGGCGAACCGGCCCTTGAAGCTCGGGAGGTCGTCCTTGGTTTTCGGATTGAGACGCGCCACCTTGGCTTTCACGACGCCGTTGGTCCCCGGCGTCCAGGCCTTCGGTAGGGCGGTCAGCTGCGCGTGGTCGGGCGCCGTCATCCGGACCGAGCTCTTCTGGTACCACCAGCCTCGCCCGAACGGGCCCCACGCCTCCAGGTGCGCGTTGGAAAGGCCCCACTGTGAGAGCTGATCCTTCGTCCATTCGTTGGCTGCCTTCATCTGAGGCGAGCCCGTCAGTCGCGGCCCGATGCGATCCATCAAATCGGAGGCCGTCTCCATCACCTTGGAGTCGGTGAAGCCTTCCGTGCGGATCTTCGTGACCATGTCGAGGTCCACGGACTCCGTGGCGGGCAGAGTCGGCGCGAGGAGCGAGGCAAGGCAAGCGGACACGATCAGGCGTTTCAGAGGGCACCTCCCGTGCACAAAGCCGCGGCACGGTACCAGAGCAGTGAAGGGGGGTCAACTCGCGACCCGTCCGCATTGCGGTTCCGAATCGCCTCTCGCGCCTCGCACGGAGGTAGGATGCATCTTTCGGACGGGTGGGGGGCTACTCTGAACCAGACCCACGTGCTCGCGCGCCTCGCGGCTGCGGCCGTTCTCGCGGCTCTTTCCGCGCGCGGGGCCGCGCAAGACCAGGATCCCGGCCCGGGCTTCGTTCTCCAGGGCGAGGGGGGCCTGGTGACTGCGCTCGTGCTCGACCCGTCCTCCCCCTCCACGCTCTACGCGACGACGGCCCGAGGCCTGTACAAGACGACCGACGGCGGCGCACGCTGGGAGCCGCGCGGGCGGGGGCTCGAGGGGCACTCCGTGCTCGGGCTCGCGATCGACCCGAAAACGCCCTCGACGCTCTTCGCGACGACGGACCGAGGCGGCGTCTACAAGAGCACGGACGGTGGCGGGCGCTGGACCGCTGCGAACCAGGGTCTCTCGGCGCGTTACGTTGGAGCGATCGCGATCGATTCCCGCCGCTCCGGCACGGTCTGGGTGGGCACCGAGTCGGGCCGCCTCTTCCGGTCGGCCGACGCCGGCGGGATCTGGTTGGAGCTTCCGATTCCGATGGTGCGCGTGACGCTCACGGCGATCGCGCTGGACCCGTCCAATCCGGATGCGATCACCGTCGGCACGAACAGCGAGGGCATCTTTCGCAGCCTCGACGGCGGCGCGACCTGGACCCGCCCGCTCGACCGGTTGACCCGAGGCAGCGTCTGGAACGTCACCCTCGCGCCCGCCTCGGCCGCGACCGTCTACGCCGGCACGCACGATGGCCTCTTCCGGAGCGCGGATGCGGGCCTCACGTGGAAGGGGATCCACCGGGGCATGAAGAGCTACAACGTCCTCGCGCTGGCCCTGCATCCTTCCGAGCCCGAGACGATCTACGCCGCGACGGCCATCGGGATCTACAAGTCCTCCAACGGCGGTGAGTCCTGGACCATGCTCAAGGGCGACCTCTACGTCACCGCCCTCGCCCTGGACCCACGCGCTCCGTCGGTCCTCTACGCGGGCACGCACCTCGGCGTCCTGAAGACCGAGGACGCCGGCGCCAAGTGGGCCGTGCTCCGGCTGGCTCCGGGAGCGGATCTCGCCGCGGATGCGGTCGGCGCCGCGACAGGGGCGCCGTCCTCTGCTCTCCCGCCGCTCCCGATCGTCAAGCGGCGTTTCGACGCTCCGACGCCGGGACTGCGGCCGCTGCCGGTCGGGCGCCCGTTCCGGACGACCCCGCCCTCCCCGCCGCAGTCACTCGGCTACAAATAGCGTCAGGGCGAACCGGGCGTCCGGCTCGATCCATTGCTGGCGCAGCTCGAAGCCGGCGGCCGCGCCCATGGAGACGACTTCCTCGGCGGAGTACTTGTAAGAGCTTTCCGTCCAGATCCACTCGCCCTTGCGAAAGCCGACCGTCAAGTCGGCGCGGGGGATGCGGACGGTCTGGTCGCGCTCGGAGACCAGGTGCATCTCGACGCGCCGATCTCGGGAGTTCCACACGGCGCGGTGCGCGAAGGCTTCGAGGTCGAAGTCGGCCAGCAGCTCTGTATTCATCCGCGTGAGCAGGTTTTTGTTGAAGGCGGCCGTCACGCCGAGGGGGTCGTCGTAGGCGAGCCTCAGGTCGTTCTCGGGCTTGATCAGGTCGGCGCCCAGCACGAGCGCGTCTCCGGGCCGGAGGCACCGACGGATCTCGGAGAGGAACTCGTGCGCCGCGGGCGGGTCGAAGTTGCCGATGTTGGATCCGAAGAACAGCGTTACAAGAGTTCCTCGTGCCGGCCGCTCGTGTGCCGCGTGGCGCAGGCCCTCCTCGTAGGTCGCGCGGTGCCCCACGACCGAGACGTACTCGAGCCCCCCGAGTGTGCGCTCGGAGAGCTCGAGCGCGTCGGCCGAGATGTCGATCAGGTGCACGAGCACGGCCCTCTTGCGGTGGCGAAGCCCTTCGGCGAGCATCGCGAGCTTCTCGCCGCTGCCGGACCCGAGCTCGATCAGCGTGAGCGGGTCGGGAAACGGCGCGAGGAGCTCTCCGGAGAGGCGCGCGAGCAGCCGGCCCTCGGCCCTCGTGATGCGGTACCAGGGGAGGTGGCAGATCGCCTCGAAGAGCGCGGAGCCCAGGCTGTTGTAGAGGTACTTGGACTGGAGCTGCTTGGGCGTCAGCGAGAGGTCGCGGCGCACGTCGGCGGCGAAATCGCGAACCGCTTCTGGCGGAGGCGCCTGGGAGGTCGCGGGGATCGTCACGCCACCGTCCGGAACTTGGCATAGACGTACGGGTAGGTCGGGCGGAACCAGTTGCGGAAGCTGCGCCGCACCAGCTCCGACGCCGTCGCCGGCGAGGCGCCTTTCAGGACGAAGTGCTTCCCGTCGAAAAAGTCCGAGGAATACTGGGGATACGACGGCATCGGAGCGAAGCCTTCGAAGGGCGCGAAGACCGTCGAGGTCCACTCCCAGCCGTTGCCGACGAGATCTTCGACGCCCCACGCGCTGGCGCCGCGCGGAAAGGAGCCGACCGGGACCGGATCCACGCTGGCGAATCCGAAATTCCCTCGCGTGGCGTCGGGCGGCGCGTCGCCCCAGGGCTGCGGGCGCTCGCGGCCTCCGGGTGCTCCGTACGCGGCGCGGTGGAACTCTCCCTCCGTCGGCAGGCGGCGCCCTTTCCAGCGCGCGTACGCGGAGGCTTCCGCGTGCGAGACGTAGACGGGCCAGGCCATCGGAAGGGGGATCAGGTCCCACATTCCGCGCCAGAACCACGCGCCGCGGTGCTCCTCCCAGAACAGCGGATGACGCAGGCCGTGCGACGCCACCCAGGCCCGGCTCTCGTCGTCCCACAGATCCTCGTTCGCGTAGCCTCCCGCGTCCACGAACTCGAGGAATCCGCGATTGGTGACGCTGTAGACGTCGATCGAGAACGCCGGCACCTCTTGGACGCGCCTCTCGAACTCGTTGTCCCAGCCGAACTCGATCTCGTCCCGCGCGGCGCCGAGGGTCGCCGCGCCCGCCGGCACGCGGACCACGCGCGGCTGCGGGGGTTCGGAACCGATGCGCGGCGGCGCCAGCACCGCCGGCCGGATCTTCTGCTCGTAGCCCAGCCGGTGCCAGATGTAGTGCAGCGTTTCCTGGTGCATCACCTCGTGCTCGAGAATCGTGTGGACCGCGAGGCCGCGCGCGAGGACCGGATTCTCCTCGTTCTCGACGTCCCGGCTCGCGAGAGCGTCCAGGATTGCCCGATCGGCCGCGGCCGCGTAGCTGCGAATCTGGATCCGGGACGGCCACGCGCGCGCGCCCGCCGGCAGCGCCTTCTCGTCCTCGGGGTCGATCCCGCGTTCGAAGAGCGTTTCGTACTCGGCATCGACTCCCGAACCGCCCAGGCCGCGCTTCAAGAGCGTGTTCACGTTGAAGGCCGGCAGGTGCCCTTCGTAGAAACAGACCGGGTTGCGCAGCGCAATCGGCCGCGACTCGTAGGCCTCGGGGCGCACCGTATCGAACAGCGCCTCGGTCCGCTCCCGACCGGACGCGTAGCGGGCGGCAACGACCTCGCGGTCTAGTCCGGCGGCGGCAATCACCACCCCAAGATACCTCTGGAAAGAAAGTGCTAGATTGCCGGCCGTGAACGTGCTGGCTCCGCTTCTCGGCCTCGCCACCCTCGCGATGCCCGCGTCGCGCCTGATTTTCGCCCCCGACATTCCGGAACGGCTCCGGAAACTGCCGGCCACACCCGTCGACTACAACCGGTCGCTCCTGGACGAACGGGAGGCCGCCGCGCTCAAGGAGCTGATCGAGGCCTCGCGGCCCGTCGGGGAGATCTTCCTGCGCCAGGTCTCGACCAAGAATCCGGAGCTTCGCGAACAGCTCGAAGCCGAAGCTCGCGACAACGCCGCGGGGGCGCCCGGCGCCCTGGCGCTCTTCAGGATCCACGCGGGCCCGTGGGACCGCGTGGACGAAAACGCGCCCTTCATCGGCACGGACCCCAAACCTCCAGGCGCGGCCTTCTATCCCCCCGACATGACGAAGGAGGAGTTCCTCCGCTGGCTCGAGGCGCATCCCGCCGATCGCAACGCGTTCGAAGGTCTCTTCAGGGTCATCCGCCGGAGCCCCTCCGGGCTCACTGCGATTCCGTACTCCCGCGAGTACTGGCCGTTCCTCGAGGCGATCGCGCCGCGCCTGACAAAGGCCGCCGAGACGACCGGAAACGCCTCGCTCCGCAACTATTTGACCAAGCTCTCGAAATCGCTTCTCGCCGATGAGTACCACGAATCGGACCTGGCCTGGATGGACATCGACTCGGAAATCGAGTTCATCCTGGGCCCCTACGAGGTCTACGAGGACCAGCTCTTCAATTACAAGGCGTCCTTCACGGCCTTCGTCACGGTGCGCGACAGGTCCGAGAGCGCGAAACTCGCGGGCTACGCGAAGCACCTTCCGGACATGGAGCGGAAACTCCCGATCCCGGACGAGCACAAGAATTTCAATCGCAAGTTCGAGTCTCCGATCCGGGTCGTCCAGGAGGTTTTCACCGCGGGTGAGACCCGCGCGGGCGTGCAGACCGCCGCCTTCAACCTTCCCAACGACGAGCGCGTGCGGCAGGCCAAGGGCTCCAAGAAAGTCCTCCTCAAGAACGTCATGGAGGCCAAGTACCGCGTAGCCGGCAAGCCGATCGCCGAGCGCTTCCTCGAGCCGGCGCAGCTTCGATCGGTCACCTTCGACGCGTTCTTCAACCACACGCTCTTCCACGAGCTGGCCCACGGGCTCGGGCCGGGGGTGATCAAGGGCCCGGACGGCCGGAAGGTCGAGGCCCGGATCCTGCTCAAGGAGCGCTATTCCACGATCGAGGAGTGCAAGGCCGACGTCGTGGGCATGTGGATCCTGCTGCAAGCGATCGACAACGGCTGGATCGTGTCCGTCGACCAGACGACCCTGGCGGTCACGGTCTCGGCGCTGTTCTTCCGCTCGATCCGCTTCGGCGTCGACGAGGCGCACGGCGGCGGGACCGCCGTCCAGTGGAACTGGTTTCGCGAGAAGGAGGCCATCGTGCCGGCCGGCGACGGGCGTTTCCGCGTCGTCGTGCCGAAGTTCCGAGAGGCCGTGCGCTCGCTCGCGAGCGAGCTCCTGATGATCGAAGCGACGGGAGATCTGCGTCGGGCGGAGCGGCTTCTGGCGCGGTACGCGAAGTCGACGCCCGACATCGAAGCGTTCAACGCCCGGCTGAAAGACATTCCGGTGGACATCGCGCCGGTGTATGTCGCGGCCGGAGAAAAAATGCCGTGACGTGGTGACGATGGACTCGGAGGTCAAAGTGGACAAGGACGAAACCCCGGTAGCTCCAATCTCGACGACGAGGCGGCGCCGCCCGGCGGCCCAAAAGCGCGCGAGCGCCGCGACGCGCCGGCCGCGCAAGACCGCTTCCCGCCGCAAGAG
>JBASRI010000540.1:0-1578 GCA_049273755.1 Thermoanaerobaculia bacterium | reverse complement strand
GCTACGGACGGGACGCCTCCAGATGGTGCTCGAACACTACGCGCCTACCGTACCGGGCTATTTCTTGTACTTCCCGAGCCGCGCGCGAAGCTCGACGCCGCTGCGTCTCTTCATCGAAGCGGCCAGGGTGTTCGCCGTGCGCGGCGTAAAGTAGACGAGAAAAATTGGTGGAGGCGGCGGGAATCGAAGAGACGCAAACCGGATGCGCGAAGCTCTTTGCGAGACGCGAGCTTCCCTCGCATCCGGCTGCACCGACCAAGGGTCCTACTGGTTTTTGACGGCGTCCGGACTTCCCTTTTCGCCGGCCTCGATCTCGGAGTTGGTCGTCTTGTGAGTGCCGGCCTCGCGGTTCTTGTTGAAGTCCACGCTGTGCGGATTTCCGGTCTCGCCGGCGCCGATCTCCTCATTCGTCGGGTTGTGCGTGCTCTTCTTCCGGCTCTTGTACCTCACGCTGTGCGGGTTGCCCCTCTCCTGAGCATCGAGCGAGTTCTTCGTCTTGGAGCCCTTCTTCTTCTTCTTCTTCGAGGCCTTCGTCTGCGAGTCGTTCGCCTGCGAGTCCGTCGATTGCGGACCCGCCCCTTCGGCGGTGGAGGTGGACTCGGCGCGTGCGACCGAGGATCCGGCGACGGATAGCGCGAGGGCGGCCATGAGCGAGAAGATCAGTTTCGAGGACACTGGGCGCCTCCTTCGGGTTCGTGTTCGTGGGACCGTACGACCCCGATCACTCGATGAACCAACCGGCCCAACATTCATCATACTTTGGTGTTGCGTCGGTTGGCCAGGGGAAATGAGCTGCACGCATTTTCCATGCTCAGCGCTAGTCCCCACGCTCACCTCTCGACGAGCTGCTGGCCGCCGTCGATGTCGAAGGTCGCGCCGGTGACCGCCGTGTTCGTCATGAGGTGGACGGCCAGTGCGGCGATGTCGGCCGGGCCGACGACGCGCCGGATCGGCAGCGTCGTGCGGAGCTGCGCGCGACGCGCGTCCAGCTGGTCGCCGAGGATTGCCGCCGACAGCGGGGTGTCCACGAACCCGGCCGCGATCAGGTTCACCCGGATGGGCGCGAGCTCGAGCGCAAGGTTCTTCGTCAGCGCGGGAAGCGCGGCCGTGAGCGCCGAGATGAACGCGAGTCCCACCGCCGTGCGGCGGCCACCGGTGCCGCCCATGAAGAGCAGGGTCCCTCCTGGGCGAACCTTGCTCGCGGCGTCCCGGGCGACCTGCAGCGGCAACAGGAGATGGGCCTCGACGTCGCGGCGTGCCTTGTCGACGTCCAACTCCGCCAGCGGCGCGTAGTAGGGACCGGGGCCCGTGACCAGCACGTGGTCGATCGGCGTGGGTAGCTCGTCGAAGAACCTCCCGAGCCGTTCGAAGTCGGTGGCGTCGAAGGCCGCGATGCTGGCCCCGAGCTCGCGGGCGACGCGGTGCAGGCGATCCGGGTCGCGCGCGGTGAGGATCACATCGGCTCCCTCCTCGCGCGCGCGCCGGGCCGTCTCGAGCCCGATGCCCGCGCTGCCGCCGATCACGACCACGGTTTGCCCGAGCAGCTCCGGCGCATGGCGGGCCGGAGCGATTGTGGAT
>JBASRI010000538.1:0-3284 GCA_049273755.1 Thermoanaerobaculia bacterium | reverse complement strand
CGCCGCGCTCAGCCGGCGGCGCGAGCAGCTTGAAGACGCTGCCCCCGCGTGTCCCGGCCAGCAGCTGTCCGGTGCCGGGCACGGCGAGCGTGTAGACGTAGGGATTCGTCAGGCCCTGGCCCACGGCGCTCCAGGTCGCTCCACCGTCGAGACTCTCGAAGACGCCCGGGAATGCGCCGACGTACACCGCGCCGCGGCCCGCATCCTCGACGAGCGCGCGCACGGCGACCGCCGCGGGGAGTCCTCCGGAAACCGGCGCCCATGTCGCGCCGCCGTCATCGCTCGCGAAGAGTCCCCCGTCCGTCCCGGCGAAGACCCGCCCGGACGCCGACGAGACGAGCGCGGCGCGGACCAGGCTGGTGAGGCTCCCGGCGTGCGTCCAGCTCGCCCCGTGGTCGGCGCTGCGGTAGGCCCCGTCATCGGCCCCCGCCCAAAGCGCTCCCGAGGGACCGGGGGCCAGGGCCCAGACGATTCCGGTCGGGCCTGTCGCGAGTTGCCAACTCGCGCCGCCGTCCGTCGACCGGTAGACGCCGGCCGCGGTGCCCGCGAGAACGGCGCCCGTCGTCGCCGGAACGGGCAGGACGGGACGCACGACCACCGCGGGCAGTCCCGAGCTCACGGACGCCCACGTGGCGCCTGCGTCCAGCGACTTGTGGACACCGTTCGCCCCCCCCTCGTAGACCACTCCGCGCTCGTCGGGATCGAAGGCGACGCTGACCGGCAGGCTGGCCGTCAGGCCCACGAGGGGGGACCAGCTCGCTCCGCCGTCTTCGGACAAGACGGAACCACCGGTCGCGGCGGCGATCAGGCGGGCGGGCGCGAACGGATCGACGGCGAGCGAGAGGACCGACACGGCGTCGATGCCGTTCGCCACCGTGTACGTGGTGCGGTCGTCCGTGTAGAGAATGAGTCCTGCGGAAAGGGGAATGAGACCCGAGCCGATGTAGAGACGGCCGGGTGCACCCGGTCCCACGGCGAGCGCGTTGACGAAGGTGTAGGGCAGAGAGAGTCTCGACCAGACCAGCCCGCCCAGCGCGAGACCGTACGTACCATCCCGGTTGCCGAGGTAGATCCCTCCGGAGGAATCGGCGACGAGCGCAGCGGCATCGAGGCCGAAAATGCCGTTGTTGAACGCGGACCAGCTTGCGCCCGCGTCCGTAGACCGGAAGACGCCGCCATTCACGGTTCCGGCGTACACCGTCGCGGGCGACGTCGGATCCACAGCCAGCGCCGAGACGTGGAGGTTGGCGAGACCCGAGTTGCGCGCCGTCCAGGACGAACCGCCGTTCTCGCTTTCGTAGACGCCGTCGTTCACCGTACCGACGTAGAGCGTCGCGGTGTGCGTCGGGTCGATCGCCAGCACCCGCGGCTGGAGGGCCGCGACCGAGGCGCCGATCGGGATCCATGTCGCCCCGCCGTCGGTGCTCTTGGCCAGCGTGCCCCCGATCCCGGCGGCATACGCCGTCTGGGGGGTGACCGGATCGAAGAGAAGGTCTCCGATCGTCGAACCCGGCAGCGACGGGATCCCCGACCACGACGCCCCGCCGTCGACGGAGAGGAAAGCGCCGCTGGAGGTTCCGGCGAGGACCCGCCGCGCGTCGGAGGGAGACACCGCCAGGCTTTGCACGTCGAACTCCGTGAGGCCGGAGCTCGCCGCGCTCCAGCTCTGGCCGCCGTCGGCGCTTCGGTAGACGCCGCCGTCGACGATTCCCGCGTAGACGATGAGGGGGTCCGACGGACTCGCCGCGATGCAGCGGGTCACTCCGCCCTCGGGACCCGTGTTCCGCCACAACCGCTGCGCAGCGGCCGCTGCCGGCGAGAGCACAGCGACTAGAGCTGCGGCAGCGGCGAGGCGAAGCGCATTTCTCACGACGCCGGCAGCATACGCCGGGTCTTCGAGAGTCGACCGAGACGGCGGAATCGGGCGTCGTCTGCCGGAGACACACCCGTCCCCTCCAGGCGGCATCGCGCGCGTCGACTCCCTGCAATCTCGCGGCTTTGACACAATGAGTGGCCGGCACCCGGCTTGCACGGTTCGCGCACAGATCCGAACTCCGTCAACTGGAGGGCGCCATGCACAGGACGCTTCCGCTGCTCGCACTCCTCGCCCTCGCACCGCCCGCGGGTCCGCCCGCACAGGAAAAGGAGAAGCCGTTCACCGAACGCGTCGAGGTGCGCGTGCGGTCGGTTCTGGTGTTCATCACGGACACGAAGGGCAAGCCGCTGGCCAAGCCTCCGGCGACCCAGGACCTGCGGGTGCTCGAAGACGGACGGCCGGCGGAGGTCGTCGCGGTCGAGCTGGCTCGGCGCATGGACGCGGAGGCGGGGACACCGGCGGCGTCCGCTTCCGCTCCGGCGCCCGCCTCCCCACGTGCCGCGCCCTCGCGCCTGCCTCAGTATCTCTACGTGGACACGACATCGCTGCAGGTGCGCTCGGTCCCCCGCATCGCGAAGGCCGTCGAGAAGAACCTCGACGCGATGCTCGCCAACGGCCCCCTCGAGATCGTGGTGGCCGATCCCGAGCCTCAAGTCATGCTCGCCTCGACGTCCAACGAGCCCGCGATCCGGAACGCTCTGGAGAAGCTCCCCTCCGTCGCTGTCGGCAAGAGCCGCATCTACGACGCCCGGAAGGACTCGGTCGACCAGATGCTGCAGTCGCAATACAACCCGTCGGGGCACGTCGGGTCGAGCGCCTATCGCGCCCAGACCCGATCGTTCGTCCGGCAGGAGATGCTGCTCGTCCAGGACTCGCTCCGGCGGCTCGACGCCTGGTCCGCGACGCTGCCCTACGACCGCGCGGCCATCGTCTACCTCTGCAACGACGGCTTCGACAGCGACCTGACCGAGGTGTATCGCAACATCCTGACGGAGAGCCTGCAACAAGAAGACATTCAACAGGCGATGCAGCTCCAGCAGGAGTTCGGTCGCGAGGCGGCGAACTTCACCGCCAAGGCGGCCGGCGTGCTGGCCGGGCGCGGCGCGACCGCGGTGGTGCTCGCGTTTGGCGGCTCGGAGGTCGATTTCGCCAACAGCGCCGCCAACCTCCACAAGATGTCCTCGAGCGCGATTCGCCGGCCGCTCAATTCGAGCGTGACGTCGTACTTCGCACGGCCGTTCGAGCCCCTGCTCGCCGTCGCGGACAAGACGGGCGGTCAGGTCGTCTCCGCCGAAAACAAGTTTCCCCGGGCGCTCGACGAGGTCGGCGGCGCCTATCTCGTCAGCTTCCGCAGCCACGTGCCGGCCGACGGAGAGCCGCATCCTCTCGAGATCACGAGCGCCGTCGC
>JBASRI010000537.1:0-4953 GCA_049273755.1 Thermoanaerobaculia bacterium | reverse complement strand
GCGAAGCACGGCGGTAATAGTCTCCCGAGCGAAACGAGGGAGGAGTTACCGCCGAGGCAAACGCGGCCTGCGGCCCGCGTTCGGCTCGGCGTTGCCTACTGCCGGGGGTCTACCGCTGGTGGTCGGTTCGCGCCGCGGGAGCGAAGCGCGGTGAGGGGTGTCAGGCGGCGGTCGAGCCCCTTGGGCGAGCCGCGAGCCGGTGGCGATCCGTCCACCGGAGTAAGACCCCAGCAGTAGGAGGCGTCGTCCGAAGGACGACGCCAACCCAGACCCCCAAGCAAGCGAAGCGACGGCTTAGCGCTTGCGGTGGGCCGTGGCCTTCTTGTCGGAGCGGCCCGCGCCGCCGCGCGGCGGCCTCCGGCTCGCGGGGGTCTCCTTTCCCGGGAGCAGCTCGCGCACGACGTCCAGGCCGATGGTCCCCTTCTCGCTCATGACGCAGGCGCGGTGAACGACGTTGCGCAGCTCGCGGACATTGCCGGGCCAGTCGTAGCGCACGAGCAGCTCGATGGCTTTGGGGTCCCACCCGGTGACTCCCGAGTTCTCCTGCTCCTCGATGTGCCGTCGGAAGTGCTCGGCGAGCAGAGGGATGTCCTCGCGGCGCGAGGCCAGCGAAGGCAGCGCGATCGGGAAGACGTTCAACCGGTAATAGAGGTCCTCGCGCAGCTTTCCGTCCCGAATGCCCTCCTGCGGATCCCGGTTGGTGGCCGAGACGAGCCGCACGTCCACCCGGATGTCCTGGGAACCTCCGACCCGCCTCACCGTCTTGGCCTCGAGCACGCGGAGCAGCTTGACCTGCAGCTCCGGCCCCATCTCGGTGATCTCGTCAAGAAACAGGGTGCCCCCGTTGGCCTCCTCGAAGTAGCCGATCCGTCGCTTGTCGGCGCCCGTGAAGGCGCCGCGCTCGTGCCCGAAGAGCTCGCTCTCGATCAACGTCGGCGAGATTGCGCCGCAATTGAACGCCACGAACGGCAGCGCCGTGCGCCTGGAAAGGCGGTGGATCGTGCGCGCCACGACCTCCTTGCCGGTGCCGCTCTGGCCGGTGATCAGAACCGGGGCGTTCGATTTGGCGACGCGGCGGATCGTCTCGAAGATCTTGCGCATGGGCTCGGCGCGGCCGATGAGCTCTCCGAGCTTTCCAGTCTCCTGCAGCTCGTCGCGCAGCGACTCGACTTCCGACTGCAGCCCGCGCCGGGACGCGAGGCGCTGGAAGACCACCTCGAGCTGCGCCGGGCGCAGCGGCTTGACCAGGTAGTCCGAGACGCCCGCTCTCAGCGCCTCCACGGCGCTGTCGAGCGAGCCCTGCCCGGTGATCACGATGCCGTCGCGCCCGGGGTCGGCCTCGCTCGCCGCGCGGAAGACCTCGATCCCGTCGCCGTCGGGAAGGTGCACGTCGACCACGAGGATTTCCGGGTTGAACTCCTCCACGGCGCGCGAGGCCTCGCCCGCCGTACCGACCGACTTGGTGTCGCCGCCCAGGTCGCGAATCGCCTGCTCGAGGCCTTTTCGCGTGGCGACGTCGTCCTCGACGATGAGAACTCTCATCCGTGTCATTTCCCCGGTGCGCCCGCCGTCGCAGCGTGGGGAGGGTTTTCTATCACGTCCCGAAGGCCTGTGACCGAGGACTTTCGAACCGGCGCCCTATCCCGTCCCCACCAGCGATTCCCGACCCTTTTCGAAGAGGGCAAAGGCCTTTTCGAGCTCCCGTCGAGCGGTCGCCAGCGGCTCGGACGGGTCCTCGCCTTTCTGGGCCAGCCGGAACGCCCGCTCCAGGTGCAGCGACACCGCGGACAGCGGCGTAGCCACATCATGAAAGAAGCGGCGCAGGTCTGGTGTCGGCAACGCGGTGCCGAGCGTATTCCCCGTCATGAGAGGCACCCCTTGTCCATGGTTACCGCGACCCTTCCGGTCCGGATCCTATGACAGAGTCTGCCTTCGAAAAACGGATCCTGATCAGACGGCGAGACCGTCGACCACCGCCAGCCCCAGCACCAGAAAGAGGACGAAAAACACCGCCAGGATGGCGGCCGCGACCTTGGCGCCAGCCAGCGGAACGGCCACCAGCCCCAGGATCGCCAGTACGAGGCACGTGAGAGCGGCCTTCAAGAGGAACATCACGCCTCCCTCTCCGTCGATAGGAAAGAGGCCCCGCCGGCTCGACCGGCGGGGCCCACGAAAAACACGCTCACGAAACTTCTGACTTCCTGTTATGGAAGGGCCGGCTCGACGATCGTGGCCTTGAAGCCGCTGTCGCCCTTGAGGTACGTGACCTTGACCCGCTGCCCGACCGCGACGCCCGCGCCCTTCACGGCCGCGTTCTCATCGAGATCGAAGCTGTAGTCCTTGTCACCGGGACCCGTCACTTTGATCTTCTTTCCCGGCTCGAACTCCTTGACCGTTCCGACGACCACCTCCGACTTGGTCTTGGTGTCGGGGCCCGGCCCCTTGTGCTTCACCGTCGACTCGGAGTGGATCTTCGGAGCGCTCGCCGCCGCCTGGGCGCTCTTCGTCGCCTCGGAGATCACGGTCACGCGCTCCCGGCCGTCGTTGTCCTTGTAGTAAGTGACTTTGGCCATCTGGCCGACGACGATGGAGCCCGAGAGCTTCAAGCCGCCCTCGTCGAGATCGAAGCTGTAGTCCTTGCCCCCCGGGCCTTCGACCTTGATCTTCTTGCCGGGCTCGTAATCCTTGACGATCCCGACGACGGTCTCGGTCTTGGCCTTCGCGTGGCGTCCGGAGCCCGTCTTCTTGACGGTCGTCTCCGTGTGCTGCTTCTCCTGGCCGAGCGCGAATGCACCGCCGCCTACGGCCACGCAAAGCGCGATCGCCATGCCGGTAATGCGTTTCATCGCATGTCCTCCTGCGGCCCAAAAGTGGGCCTGGGGCTCCTTGTTTCAAGAACCGTGCCGACAAAGGGGCTGCCGGCAGGAAAAAGAAAGGCGCCGGCAGATCGCCGGCGCCGAAGAAATTCCAGCAGCTCCGGGCTATTACAAGGAGCGGCCGGTGCTTTTTCCGCTCGTGCTCGCGGAGCTCGAGCCCTTGCCCGATCCCGAAGTCTCTTTTTCGGTCCCCTGCCCGCTCTCGATGCGCAGCCGGTTGTGGACTTGCTTGACGCCGGGAAGGTCCTCGACCAGATCCTCGGCCAGGCGCTTGGACTGCCGGTCCGGGACCATCCCTTCCAGAGTCACCTCGCCGTAGGCGACGACCACCTCGATCTCGGAAGCGTCGAGGTCGCCGTCGCGCTCGAGGGCTTCGCTGACGTCCTCCTTGATGCGCTCATCGGAGCGCTTGTAGCCCTTTGGGCCCTTGCCGGTGAAGCGGCCCTGCCGAAAGCCGGTTCCCATCCGCTGGCCGTAGCTTTCGCCGAAGCCTCCGGAGAACCCCGGGCCCATGCGGCCGCCCTGCCCGCGCGTCGGCGCCGGGGGGCCGGAGGATCCTAACGAGCGGTCGGCGGAGCGGTCGAAGCCGTCGAACTGTTCCGACGGGCGCCACGACTCCTCGCCCTCCGAGGAAAACGACGGCGCCCTTCTGAACTGGGACGGCGAACCCGAGTACTCGGCGCGCCCCGAGCCGTAGGAACGCTGCTCGCGGCGGTCGCCCTCCCATCTCCCCCCTCCAGCGTAGCCCTGCTTCATGCCGAACTGACCATACTGTTGCGAGCCCTGGCCCGTGCGGCCCTGGCCCCGCTCGTAAGGCTCGCCGTCGGCCTGGGACTGCGAGTAGCCGCGTCCCTGGCCGCGGGGAGATCCGTACGAAGACTGCCCATGGCCCCACTGATCCTGCTCGAACGGCTCACGGTACTCGGAACCACGCCGGTCTTCCCGACCCTGGCCGTAGCGCTCGCCCCGATTCTCGTAATTGCTCTGCTCTTGCTCGAAATCCCCACCGCGATTCCACCTCGACTCGCCTCGATATCGATCGGAACTCATAGAGACACTCCTTGGAACCAGAAATTTGGAACCAGAAATTCGAGACACCATGTCCCGCGATTCGAGGCTGCAATCCGCGTGCCGCCGAGGAAGTTCGGCGCGTTGCGAAACGCGCGGTCACTCCGGACCGCTACGTCGGCGGCTCGAAGTGCAGCATCCGCGCGATCTCGTCGCGGCGATTCAACAGCGGCGCGATCCCGGAGCCGGTCTCGACTTCCTTTCGGTACTTCTCGTCCGTGTCGTACCGGGAGAGCTCGTACAGGCATTCGAGGCCTTTGTCGATGATCCCCTGCTCGAGAGCCTCCGTGGAGAGGCGTGCCGTGCCGTTGACCACGGCCGCCACGCGTCTGGCCTCTCTTTCCGATGCGACGAACGCGACCACGCGGCCGAAGCTGTTTCGGAGAATGTTGGGACGCTTCTCGTCGACGGACCACGGCTCGGTGCTTCGAGGCAGCCTCTCCGGGTCCGGATTGGTCTCATCGAGGATCTGCTCGATCAGCCGCTTGAGCTTTGCGGGTTCGACCGGCTTCGCGAGGAACGCATTGGGCCCGATTTCGAGACCCGGGTTGTCCCTTCCCGAGAGCACGATCACGGGGATCATCAACAGCATGGGGTCGCCTTCACGAACCGCGAGGAACTCCCATCCGCTGAGGATCGGCATTTCCAGGTCCAGGAGGATGAGGTCCGGACGCTTGCCGCTCCGGATCTTCTGAAGCGCCTCAGCCCCGTTCGAGGCGCCGATCGCGAGGTAGCCCTCCGCCTGAAGGAACTCGAGGACTGTCTGTCGGTAGCCCTCGTCGTTTTCGGCAATCACGACCAGCGGCTTCGACCGGACCATCAGTCCTCCCTCGACCCCGTGCAAAGCGAGGCTTGAGGCTGATGCAAGCAAGTCCCGTACCCGGACATGATCCCGGAGCCCAGGGCGACAGGACCTCGTTCGTTCGAGTCGGGCGCCGGGGCGAGCGTCGGGCACCGCCTCTATCGTCGATTCACCGAGCGCCCCACCGAAACGGAAAGGCCCGGCCAA
>JBASRI010000531.1:0-4310 GCA_049273755.1 Thermoanaerobaculia bacterium | reverse complement strand
ACGACGGGCGGCGGGGGAGCCGGCGGCCAGGCGGCGTAGGTGATGCCCACGATGCCGCCGATCGGCGCCGGGTCAAAGCCGTGCTTGAAGAGCATGTCCATGTTCGCGTTGACGCCGCCCGAGACCGCCCAGCCCGTCTGCGCGATCCAGAAGCGTCCGCCCATCGTCAGCATCGAGTAATCGGGCTCCGGCCGATCCCCGCCGTCAAGGACGTGGCGGTCGAGCTCGACGATGACGTTGGCGAACGGCGCGACGGGGACGTTGACGCCGATCCCGAACCGCAGGTCGTTGGGTGGCCGGACATCCTGATCGTGCGCTCCCACGAGCGTGTAGGAGATCATCCCGGTCCAGATCGACTTGGTGACGGCCCCGCCCCACTCCCAGTCGGCCCGGCGCGAGTTGAGCTTATCGGTGACCGTCCCGTTCTCGTCGATGCGGATCGTGGCGTTGGAGACCGGGACGTGGGCGGCGAGCCAGCCCGCGAAACGCAGGTCGTAGTCGGCCTCGGAGTGGAAGTTGATCTTGGTGCCAACCCGGATCTTCTGTCCTTCCTGGACGTCGAAGGGGCCGACCAGCGGGATCCCGTCGATCACGCCGCGCTGCCACGCTCCGCGGTTCTTGCGGTCCTCAACACCAGCGGCCACGAAGATGGACCACCAGTTGGTCAGGCCCAATCCCATCGAGCCGGTCGCGGCCCAGTGCCGGAACGTCCGGATCCGGTCATCGTCGCCGATCACGAGGGCCCCGGCCACCCGCTGCTCGAGCAGGCCGTACATCCCGAACGTGAACTGTCCCGTCCTGGGATTGTCCGCCGTCGGCATCGTGAGGAGCCCGATGTCGCCCCCAACGTTCGGAGCGACGACGATGCCCGCACCCACCCCCTGAGCGAAGGCGCTGCCGCCAGCGGTCAGGCAGATCACCATCCCGAGGAGCACAGTCCGCTTCGCCATCATGAAAGTGTCTCCTTTCGAGCCCGGCCGGGGAAACGTAACTTCCGAAAATGATAAGGCAAAAGTGGTGAATCGCCAAACATCTTCTGTTTGGGCAGGTGACCGGCCATTCGGTCAGGTATGTGAATCAGAGCGCAGACGTCAGACAGCCAGAGGGCAGAGGGCAGATTGTGGAGGCCTGCCTCCTAGACCCTCGGCTGCATGACCAGCGACATCTTTTCCTGGAACGCCTTCATGATCGCGGGTCCGCGGATCGAGGAGATGGCCTTCTCGGTGTGACGGATCAGGTCGCGCACGGCCTCGACGCCGCGCCCGCGATCGATCTCGGCCAGGGCCTGCTTGTACGGCCGTTCGATGCCGGGCAGGTTGGCCTCCCCGATGGCGGTCTCGGCCTCCTGCTTGACCCGCGTGCACAGGATCATGAGGATCTTTTTCTCGTCGCCGAGCACCGCAGAGCCTGCGTTCCCGGAGGGCGCGCGCCGCCCCGGAGCGGGTAGCGTCGGGGGCGGAGGGGTCGCCGGCGGGCCCGCGGGGGCGCCCGCCGCGCCTCGCGACCGCATGTCCACGAGGTCTGCCGTGACGAGTCCGTAAAGCACCTTCGCCGTGTCGAAGGAGTTGGACTCCGTCGCCCGCGCCAGCTCCTCGACCGTCTTTCGTCCGTCGATGCGGATCACGAGGTTCCACTCGGGCGGGGAGAGCGTCACGGCCTCACTCATGTCCCTCGCCTTCAGCATCGGGATGTAGTCGACGCCCGGGATCCTGCGGGCGAGCACCTTCCACTCGTCCAGGCGCCGGGCCGCCTCCATCAGGAGCGAGGTGTTCGTCTTGTCGATCGTGGTGGCCTCGGTCTCCTTGCCGGGCGTGAACTGGAAGTCGCCCGTGGACCAGATCGCCAGGGCGTAGACGGCCTCTTCGCCCCGGATGCTCCCGAGCTCGGCGTGGACGATCTTCCCCTTCCGCAGGTAGATGTACCCCCGCTCGGCTCCGCGGATGAGCATGAACATTCCCGTTTTCCCCGAGACCGAGACGAGCTGAATGATGTCGGGGACAGGGAGCTCCTGGATGGAACCCTGGAAAGACATATATGGAAGGGATGCTAGCACCGGGCCCGGACCGGGTCTCAAGTCCCAGGTCCCAAGTCCCAGGAGGCCCGACCTGAGACCTGAGACCTGGGACCGGGCGTCAGCGCGACGCCGCGGCAGCGGCGTGAACGTGGCAGATGGCCAGCGCCAGAGCGTCGGCAGCGTCGAGGGGCACGCGTGTGCGCTGCCGCGCCAACAGCGACAGGACCATCGCGCGGACCTGCTCCTTCTCGGCCTGGCCGTAGCCCACCAGCGCCTTCTTGACCAGGCGAGGCTCGTACTCGAACACCGGGACCGAGGATCGCGAGGCCGCCGCCAGCAGGACGCCGCGGGCATGCGAAAGCTTCAGCGCCGAGGCGATGTTGCGGGCGGCGAAGACCGTCTCGACGGAGACTGCAGCGGGGCGGGCCTCCGCGAGCAGGTCGAGGACGGCGCTTAGGAGAAAGTCGAGCTTCTCGGGAAGCGCGAACCGCGCCGGCGGCCGCCAGACGCCGCAGCGCTCGAGGCCCAGGCGGCCGCTCTCGAAGATCACGATCCCGAACCCTGTCGCGACGGTTCCGGGATCGAGGCCGAGGATCTTCATGGGGCCGTGAGTTGCGGGTCGTGGGTTACGGGTCGTGAGCGGCTTCTCGCGCCCCTCGCGACTCACGACCCGCGACTCATGACTGGTTTGCGGTCGTCTCCTCGAAGTCGAAGTTCGCCCAGACGTTCTGCACGTCGTCATGGTCCTCGAGCGCCTCCATGAGCTTGACCATCTGATCCGCCTTCCGCGCATCGAGCGAGACCTCGGTGGACGGGATCATGGAAACCTCGGCCACCGCGAGAGGCAGGCCCTTCGACTCCAGGTGCGATTTGACCTCGGGGAAGCTCTCCGGCGAGGTCTTGACCTCGTGGTATTGGTCGGTCGTCTCGACGTCGTCGGCGCCGGCTTCGATCGCGGCCTCCATGACGGCGTCTTCTCCCGCCTTGTCTTTCTCGATGGCGATGTACCCCATCTTCTGGAAGAGGAAGCGCACGGAGCCGGCTTCGCCGAGGTTGCCGCCGTGCTTCGAGAAGATCGTCCGGATCTCGGGCAGCGTCCGGTTCTTGTTGTCCGTCAGCGCCTCGATCAGGACGGCGGTGCCGCCGGGCCCGTAGCCCTCGAAGGTCACCTCTTCGTACGAAACGCCGGGCAGCTCCCCGGTGCCGCGCTGAATCGCCCGCTTGATGTTGTCCGCGGGCATGTTGACGGCTTTCGCGTCGTCGATCGCCTTGCGCAGGCGCGGATTGGATTCCGGCGCGCCGCCGCCTTGTTTGGCGGACATCGTGATCTCGCGAATCAGCTTGGTGAAGACGCGGCCGCGCTTGGCGTCCGCGGCGCCCTTCTTGTGCTTGATCGTGCTCCATTTGCTGTGACCGGACATGAGGGCTCCTAACGAGGGCGGATTATATGAGCATGAATCTCTTCTCCTTGATTTCCTTTGGTTTCCGGCGACAATAGGTTGCTGTTCATGCCCAAAAAAGTTCTTTTGATCGAGTACGAGCCGCGCTACATCGAGCGAGTCCGGGCGCTGCTCCAGCCTCTCGGCCACGCGCTGACCGAGACCCACGACGGGGAGGCCGGACTCCAGGCCTTCGGCGCCAGCCGGTTCGACCTTGTGCTGCTGTCCGGGATGCTGCCGCGCCTGCCCAGCGCGGAGGTCATCCGGGAGATACGAAAGAAGGGCGGAGCGACGGCCCCTCCGATCGTCCTGATGATGAGCGGTTACCGAGGCTCCAACCGAAAGGCCGACGCCCAGAAAGTGGGCGCTTTCGACATCCTGGCCCGGCCGTTCTCCGACGAGGACTTCATCGGATCCGTGCGCGACGCTCTCGATTCCTCGGACATCGGCGCCAAGACGATGCGGATCGACACCTCGCAGCTCCCGGCGGCTTCGCCGCTGACGTCCTCGGACATCTTTTCGGAGGTGCTGTCGGACCTGACCGCATCGGAACCTCCTGAGCCGAAGCCGACGCCGCGCCCCGCGGCGGCCTCCGACAAGACGCCGCCGCCCGCCGCGAGGCCCTCCGTCGCGGAGAGCGACGTCGAGAAGCGGTTGCGCGACACACTCTCGGGTCTCAACCTCGCTGGCAAGCCGGCCCATCCCGCCGGAGCCGCCGACGCAACGCCTCCTCACGCGCATCGGCCGAAGCTCTCCTCCGACACCGACGTGGACAAGATCCTCTCCGACACCCTGTCGGGCATCCTGCTGCCCAAGCCGAAGGCCGCGCCGGCCGCGACGCCGCCGCCCTCAGCCTC
>JBASRI010000515.1:0-2859 GCA_049273755.1 Thermoanaerobaculia bacterium | reverse complement strand
CAACAAAGCAACAGAGTTTTTGGCGTTCCGGGCGGCGCCGGCGACGACGGGCGCGCCCGCCGAGTCGGGTCGCGGCCGCCTCGGCCGGGAGCGTGGTCGGGCGCCCGATCCTTTCCCGATGTCGGGGAATAATGCCGGTGACAGCAGCGCTTTGCGCTGCAAGGGAGGACCCGTTTGACACGCATTCCCGCGCTTGCCTTGCTCGTCGCCTCCGTCGCGCTCTCTGCGCCGCTTGCCGCCCAGAATCCGCCCCCCGCGCCCGCCCCGGGGGCCGGAGCGCCGACCAGGGAGAAGCCGCAGGAAGCCCCGTTTCCACCGGTCGCCGAAACGGTCGAAGTCTCGGTCACGAACGTCGAGGTGGTCGTGACCGACTCGAAAGGGAAGCGCGTGCCGGGCCTGACGGCCGCGGACTTCCAGGTCCGGCAGGACGGCGTTCTGCAGCCGATCACGAATTTCTACGCCGTCACGGGCGGCAAGCTCCTCCTCGAGGACGGGAAGGTGATCCCACTCGACTCCAAGGAGTCGGTCGCGGAGATTCCCAGGGACCTGAAGGCTCACTACGTCTTTTACATCGACAACCTGAACATCCAGCCTCAAAACCGCAACCGGATGTTCAAGCGCCTCAAGGAATTCGTGCCCACGGCGATCGGCCCCAATGCCGAGGGCATGGTCGTGACTTTCAACCGCTCGCTCAAAGTCCGGCAGAAGTTCACGGCGGAGCCCGGCCAGATTCTCGGAGCGCTCGAGCAGATCGAGCTGGAGACGGGCGGCGGCACGACGACCGTGGGAGAGCGAAAGGACACGCTGGAGCGCATCGCGGACGCCAAGAGCTCGGGAGAGGCGATCGACTACGCCCGCAACTACTCCCGCTCGATGCGCAACGACATGGAATTCACCGTCGACGCCATCAAGCAGACCCTCGACAGCCTGGCGGGCATCGAGGGACGGAAGAGCTTCTTATACGTTTCGGAAGGGTTGCCGGCGTCGGTCGGCTTCGAGCTCTTCGAGGCGATCCGCGACAAGTTCCAGGAGCCCGCGGCCACGATGGAGCAGTTCGACTTCGACATGAACACGAAGTACATCAAGATCGTCCAGGCCGCCAACGCGAACGGCATCACGATCTACACGCTCGACGCCTCGGGGCTGCAGACGAGCGACCTGCTTTCGGCGGACTCGCGGTCCACCAAGGACGTCCACGTCAACGACTTCTCGACGCGGCAGAACATGCAGGGCCCGATCCGAATGATGGCGGAGGAGACGGGCGGGCTCGCGGCCATCAACACCAACGACTGGAAGGCGAACCTCGAGGAGGTCGCCGCGGACTTCTCGAACTTCTATTCGCTGGGATACCGGAGCGCCAAGGGCGCCATGGACCGTCCCCACAAGATCGAAGTCTCGGTCAAGGGCAAGGGACTCCGGGTGCGCACGCGCACGAGCTTCGTCGAGAAGTCGGTCGAGACGCGCACGGCGGAGGCGGTGATCGCGAGCCTCTCTTACCCGCGCACGGACAACCCGCTCGGAGCGGGCCTTTCGGTCGGAGAACCCAAGCCGTACGACCGACAGAACTACTCACTCCCGGTGCGGATCTCGGTGCCGATCGGGAAGCTCGGTCTGCTTCCGTCGGGAGATCAGTACGAAGGGCAGTTCTTCATCTACTTCGTCGTCAAAGACGCGGCGGGCAACCAGTCCGACCTCCAGGTCCAGCGGCAGGAGGTCAAGATTCCCGCCAAGGACTTCACGGCGGCGCAGCGGAAGGATTTCTATTACGACGCCACGCTCCTGGTCGTCCCGGGCGGCCAGAAACTCGCGATCGGGGTGCGGGATTCGGTCTCCAACCTGACTTCCTTCCTGCAGAAGAGCGTCTTCGTTTCGGTTCTGCCCAAGCAGGTGACTCCGACCGCGGAAACGGGCAAGCCCGGCCGCTAGGCGGATAATCGGGGCCGTGCCGGGCCCGCTTCCGAGGCTCCTTCTCTTCGCGCGCGCCCCGATTGCGGGGCGCGTCAAGACCCGTCTGACTCCCGCGCTGGGCGCCGGGGGGGCCGCGGCTCTCTATCGCGCCTTTCTGGAGGACGCCGCGCGCGTCTACCAGCGGAGCGGGCGCTGGGACAGCGTTCTGTGCGCCGAGGGGGATCCTCTCGAACCCGCCCTGGCCGAGATCTTCCCGCCCGAATGGCGACGACGTCGGCAGGCGGAGGGCGACCTCGGGCAGCGCCTGGCGGACGCCTTCGACCGCGAGTTCCGCGGCGGGGCGTTGGTCTGCGCGGCGGTGGGCTCTGACCACCCCGCGCTTCCGGCGGCTCGCCTCGAGGAGCTCTTCGCCGCGCTTGCGGACGGCTCTCACGCGGTGCTCGTCCCGGCCGAGGACGGCGGCTACTGTGCGATCGGATTGCGCGCCGAGGTTGCGCCGCGAACGGTCTTCGACGGGATCGCGTGGTCTACGGGCGAGGTCCTGCGGCAGACGATCCGCCGCCTCGACGCGTCGGGACTGCGCTACCGATTGCTGGAGCCCGGATACGACGTGGATCGCCCCGAGGACCTCGAACGACTCCGGCGGGACCTGGAGAGCCGGGATCCCGCGGCCGACGACTATCCGGCGGCGACGGCGCGGGTACTGGCCTTGCTCGGGACGATTTCCGCGAGGCCGGCGTGATCCCGGTCCTCGATTCCCGGCGCATGCGGGCGGCCGACGCCGCGGCCATCCGCGCCGGCGTGCCTTCCGACGAGCTGATGGAGAACGCCGCGGCTGCTCTCTGCGGAGAGTTGCGCCGGGCGCATCCCGGGTGGCGGCGTGTCGTGGTCGTCTGCGGTCCCGGCAACAACGGCGGTGACGGCCTCGCGGCGGCGCGGCTTCTCGCCCTG
>JBASRI010000514.1:0-4883 GCA_049273755.1 Thermoanaerobaculia bacterium | reverse complement strand
ATGAACAACGCCGGCACGCAGCTCCTGACGATCTCCGACATGGCCTCGGTCGAGGCCGTCATGATGGTGGACGAGACGTCCGTGCCGGGCGTCAAAGTCGGACAGAAGGCGACGCTTTCGATCGACGCCTACCCCAACACGAAGTTCGAGGGCACGGTCACCGACGTCGGCTCCTCGCCGATTCCCAAGAACGACCCGGATCTCCTGGCGTTGATCGCGAACTCGGAGGCGATCAACTTCAAGGTCAAGATCAAGCTCGACAACCCGCCCGACACGATTCGTCCGGGCTTCTCGGTCACGGCCGACATCGTGACGGCGCGGCGCGAGGGCGCCACGGCCATCCCGATCCAGGCGCTCGTCGTGCGCGACGTGCCCAAGAAGGAAAAGGCGCCGGTTTCCGCGGGCCGCGCCGAGACCGAAGAGGGCGTCTACTCCATCAAGGACGGCAAGCTCGAGTTCGTGAAGGTCAAGCCCGGAATCGCCGGTGAGCTGATGATCGAGGTCAAGGAAGGGCCCAAGCCCGGCCAGGAGATCGTGACCGGCCCATTCAAGGTCCTGCGCCAGATCAAGGAAGGCGACCGGGTCCTGATCGAGAAGGAAGGCGGCGGCCCGGGCAAGGGCGAAGGCAAGAAGGCGTGACGACCTCCGAGCTCTTCCGCGTCTCCTCGGCGGCCCTGACGCGGCACAAGCTGCGTGCGTTTCTGACGCTGCTCGGCGTGATCATCGGCGTCGCCACCGTCGTCGGCGTCGTCTCGGTGATCTCCGGCTTGAACGGCTACGTCAAGGACAAGATCATCGGTCTGAATCCCGACATCGTGATCTTCACGAAGTACGGGATCATCACCAGCCGAGAAGAATGGCTCATGGCGCGCAAGCGCCGCGACCTGACGTTGACCGACATGGAAGTCGTGCGACGCGAGTGCCGCAAGTGCGAGCAAGTCGGCGCCCGGGGAGACCGGCGCCGGCCGGTCAAATACGAAGACCGCAAGCTGCCCCAGGTCGAGATCCAGGGGCACACGCCCAACATGGGCGAAGCGATGAAGTTCGACATCAATGCGGGACGCTACTTCACGGAGTCCGAGTACAACAACTCGGCGCCGGTGGCGGTCATCGGCTGGGACGTGCAGGACGAGCTGTTCCCGAACATCGACCCGATCGGCCGGGCGATGAAGATCGACGGCTATCCCGTCAAGGTCATCGGGACGCTCACGAAGCAGGGCACCGTTCTGGGCCAGAGTCAGGACAACGTCATCTACATTCCGCTGACGCTCTTCCACAAGCACATCGCGCCGACGGAGGACATCGGGATCTTCATCAAGCCCAAGGGGGGCGTCGAGCAGGTCGCGGCGACCACCGACGAGGTCCGCACGATCCTGCGTGCCCTGCGCAAGACCGGCTACGACGCCGACGACCCGTTCGGTCTGGTCACGGCGGAGCTGCTCCAAACCCTCTGGCGCAGCATCTCGGCCGGCGCGTTCCTGCTGATGATCCTGATCTCGGGCATCTCGCTCGTCGTCGGCGCGATCGTGATCGCCAACATCATGTTCGTCTCCGTCGTCGAGCGGACCAAGGAGATCGGCGTGCGGCGGGCGATGGGAGCCAGGCGCCGGGACATCCGCAGGCAGTTCCTGCTGGAAGCGGCGCTGCTTTCGTCCATCGGCGGCGTCATCGGGGTCCTGCTCGGCGCGCTGATCGCCCTGGCCGTGAAGCAGGTCTTCCCGGCGCAGGTGAAGCTGTCCTTCATCCTCCTCGGCGTCGCGGTCGCGACGGTCACGGGGATCCTGGCCGGCTGGATCCCGTCCTCCCAGGCGAGCAAGCTGCCGCCGGTGGAAGCGCTTCGATATGAGTGACTCCGCCCGGGCGGCCGCGAGGGCCGCCCCTACGAGAGGTTGATTCCATGTCCTCTCTCTTCGCTCATCTCCGGCGCGGCTTTGCCGAGAACGTGCGCTTCGCGATGCTCGCGATCCGGGCGCACAAGCTGCGCGCCGCACTGACCGTGCTCGGGATCGTCGTCGGCGTGGCGACCGTCATCGCGATGGTCTCGATCGTGACGGGCTTCGACAACAACATGGTGCGCAACTTCCAGGCGTTCGGGGCGACGCTGGTTCAGTTTCAGAAGTTCTCGATGCGCTTCGGCCCGGGCCACCGTTCGGACGACGAACGCAACCGAAAGGACCTGACCCTCGAGGACGCCCTCGCCCTGAAAGCCCAGATTCCCGAGATCCGCGCGGTCTCCCCCGAGCGCTACCTCTGGGACACGAACGTCAGCGTCAAGTACCGCGGCCACGAATCGACGCAGCCCCAGGTCGCCGGCGTATACCCGGACTACTCCCTGGCGAACAATCACTTCGTCGAGCACGGGCGATTTTTGACCGACGCCGACATCGAGCACGCCTCGGCGGTCGCGGTCATCGGGACCGACGTCCAGAAGTCCCTTTTCCCCAACGAGGACCCGCTCAACAAGACCGTGGAGATGAACGGTTGGAAGTACACGGTCGTCGGAGTCATGGAGGAGAAGGGAGGCTTCGGCGGGGGTTCCAGCAACTTCTGGTTCTTCATCCCGTTCTCGGCCTTCGACCACCAGTTTCCGCAGATCAAGAGCAGCCGGGGCGACACGATCCACATCGCGACCGTGCCGTACCGTCCGGACCAGGTCGACATCGTCGTCGAGAAGGGGCGCGCGCTCCTGCGGACGCGCCGCCACGTCCCCTTCAACGCCGACGACGACTTCTACATCCTGACACCGGACAAGATGATCGAGAGCTTCCAGGGCATCACGCGCGGAGTCACCGGGGCGATGATCTTCATCGCCTTCATCTCGCTGCTGATCGGCGGGGTGGGCGTCATGAACATCATGCTGGTCTCGGTGACCGAGCGGACTCGCGAGATCGGCGTGCGCAAGGCCGTTGGCGCGTTCCGGCGCGACATCATCCTGCAGTTCCTGACGGAGGCGACGACTCTGGCGCTTCTGGGCGGGGTTATCGGCGTCGTCGTGGGCTTCGCCGTGCCCGCGGCGATCAAGGCGGCGTTCGCGGCGCTTCCGGCGGAGACGCCCTTGTGGTCGGTGCTCGTCGGCCTGCTGGTCTCGATGACCGTCGGCGTCTTCTTCGGCCTCTACCCGGCGGTGAAGGCCTCGCGGCTGGATCCGATCGAAGCGCTGCGGTACGAGTAGCGGCCTCTCCTAGAGGTACCGCTTCCAGAACTCCAGCATCTTCTCCGAGAGGTGCGCCCGTGCGGGGCGGTCGTCGATGCCGTGCTTGCGCATGGGGTACGCCATCATGTCGAAAGGCAAGCCCGCGGCGACCAGCGCGTCGATGAAGGCGAGGCTGTTCTGCGGGTGGACGTTGTCGTCGTACGTCCCGAAGACGATCAGCAGGCGGCCGTGCAGGTCCTTCGCGCGCGCGACGAGGTTCGTGGCCTCGTAGCCGCCGGGGTTCTCCTCCGGCGTCTTCATATACGCCTCGGTAGCCTTGCTGTCGTAATACCGCCAGTCGGTCACGGGCGCCACGGAGATGCCGGCGCGAAACTCCGCCGAGCGGGTCATCGCCGCGAGCGTGAAGTATCCGCCGCCGCTCCTTCCCCAGATCCCGACGCGCTCCGGATCGACCCAGGGCTGCGCCTTGAGCCAGTGAACGCCGTCGAGAAGGTCATTCAAGGCGCTCGCGCCCCAAAGGTCCTCGAGCGACGTGTTCTCGATCGTCTTGCTCTCGGCCGTCGCCGTGCGGTTGTCGATCGAGGCCACGACGTAGCCGCGCTCGGCGAGCAGTTGATCGAAGAGAACGGTTCGGTCCCAGTCGTCGCGGACGGTCGGCACGCCGGTGCCGCCGTAGACACGCAGGATGACCGGGTGGCGCGTGGACGGGTCGAACGGCCGCGGCTCGAGGATGCGGGCCTGGAGCCGGTGGCCGTCGGAGGCCGGAACCGTGCGCAGGACGGCGGGAGGAAGATCGAACGGGGCGAGGATGTCCGTGCGCGGGGGCGCGAGGACCGCTCTCAGCTTGCCGTCCGCGTCGTGGAGCGAGAGTGACGGGGGGACGTCGTGGCTCGAATGCGCGTCGAGGTAGAAGCGCCGGTCCGGGCGGAAACTGATCCGGTGGACGCCGTCCTCCCGGGTGAGGCGCGTCATCCCGCTGCCGTCGAGCCGGACGCGGTAGAGGTGGCGCTCGATCGGCGACTTCTCGAGGGCCGTGAAGTAGACCCAACCGCCGGCCTCGTCCAGGAACGCGGATCCCAGCGGCGCGGCGTAGAACGCGCCGGGCCCGTGGACGGACCAGTCGCCGGCCGTCACCGCATTCGCGAGACTGCCGTCCGCACGGTGCCGATACAGGTGCGTGTGACCCGTGCGTTCCGAGGAAACGATGAGCTCGCCGGCCTTCGTGTAGACGACCTCTTTCTGGTTCACCCAGGCGGGATCCGTGTCCGTCGATAGCCGCCGCGTGCGGCCGTCGGAGCGGTTGATCGTCAGCAGGTCCAGCCGATCCTGCGCGCGGTTGGTGGTTTGCACGGCGACGGCGCGACTGTCGGGCCGCCACGTCACGCCGACGATGTATTCGTAACCCGGTGCCGGCGCGTCCAGCCAGTGCGTCCGGCCGGACGGCAGGTCGACGACGCCGAGGCGCACCGACGGATTGGCGCGGCCCACGCGCGGATATCTCTGCGTGAAGACCTCCGGGACGGCCTGACGAAAGCTCGTGAACGTCGCGAGGTCGACGCCCGAGTCGTCGCTCCGCAGGAACGCGATCGCCTGCGAGTCGTCGGACCACCAGAAGCCGTCGTCGGCGTGGTGGAAAATCTCTTCCCAGTAGATGTAGGACAGCACGCCGTTCAAGACCGTCGCACTTCCGTCGGAGGTCCAGCGCCGCTCGGTCCGCGTGGCGCGGTCG
>JBASRI010000508.1:0-2090 GCA_049273755.1 Thermoanaerobaculia bacterium | reverse complement strand
CCCAAAGGGGGCTCGACCGCGAGCCTGGCCCCTCGCCGCCCTCTCGCTCCCGCGGCGCGAGGCTCCTCCGCTTCCCTCGCGGAGACTCCTCGCGCCGCGGACGGATGCTTGTTAGCATCGGGCGCCTTGAGGGACGCCCCGGCTCCCCGCGTGCGCTTCGCGCCTTCCCCGACGGGCTCCCTGCACGTCGGAGGCGCGAGGACTGCGCTCTACAACCTGCTCTTCGCCCGGCGGGAGAAGGGCACGTTCCTGCTCCGCATCGAGGACACCGACGTCGAGCGCTCGCGTGAGGAGCTGACGGCTCAGATCCTTTCGGCGATGGAGTGGCTGGGCCTCGGCTACGACGAGGGGCCCTTCTACCAGTCACGCCGGTACGACTTGTACCGGGCGGCCGCCGAACGGCTGCTCGCCGAGGACAAGGCCTACCGCGCCTTCGAGACCCCCGAGGAGCTCGACGCCGAGCGCAAGAAGGCCGAGGCTGCGGGCCGGGCCTACCGGTATTCGGGCGCCGGCCGGGCGATTTCGCCCGACGAGAGCGATCGCCGCGCGAAAGCCGGTGAGCGCCACGTCGTGCGCCTCAAGATGCCCTCCGAGACGATCGCCGTGAACGACCTGATCCGCGGGCGGGTGGAGTTCCCGGCGGACGCGCTCGACGACTTCGTCCTGGTGCGCTCCGACGGACACCCGCTCTACCACTTTTCCGTCTGCGTGGACGACGCCGACATGCGGATCACGCACGTGATTCGGGGCGACGACCACCTCGCCAATACTCCCAAGCACGTCGCGCTCTTCCGGGCGCTCGGAGCCCCCGTGCCGCAGTTCGCCCACCTGGGCATGATTCTCGGGACCGACCGCAAGAAGCTCTCCAAGCGACACGGCGCCGCGGCCGTCGAGCAGTGGCGCGACGCGGGGATCCTGCCCGAGGCGCTCTTCAACTTCCTGGCGCTGCTGGGCTGGGCGCCCGGCGGCGACCGGGAGATCCTGTCGCGCGAGGAGATGGAGCGCGAGTTCTCGCTCGACCACGTGGGCGCGTCCCCGTCGGTCTTCGATCCCGAGAAGCTGCTCTGGATGAACGCGCAGTACGTCGCGCGGATGCCGGCGGCGGAGCTGCTCGAGCGCGCGCGCCCGCATGCGCCGGGAGGCGTCCCGCAGGGAGAAGCGGCCTTGCGCGCGATCGAGCTCCACCGCACCCGCGCCCGCACGACGATCGAGCTGGGCCGCGCGCTGTCCGCCTACGCCGCGGACCCCTCCGACTACGAGCCGGATGGCCTCAAGAAGCACGTCAAGCCGGAGACCGCGGGCCTTCTGGGCAAGCTCACCGCGCGGCTGGCGGCCCTTCCGGAGTGGACTGCGACGGGGACCGAGGCGGCTCTCCGCGAGACGGCGGAGGCCGAGGGCGTCTCGGCGGGCAAGCTCATCCACCCGACGCGCCTGGCCGCTACCGGCACGACCGTGGGCGCACCCCTCTTCGACGTCCTGGAGCTGCTGGGAAAAGAGACGAGCCTGCGGCGGCTCAAGGCGTTTGCCGGGAAGATCAGTTCCTGACCTGCAGGCTTTCGGCCGCGGCCGTCGCTCCGCGCCCGGCGGCCGAGAAAGTCAAAGACCGGAGCTTTCCTCCTCGGCCTCCTGCGCCTTCAGGCGGTATTCGTCTTTCAGCGTCCGAAGGTCCTTCAGGGCCCCGCGCAGAACACGGATCACTCGCGAGACCTCGCGGCCGTAGAACTTCAGCTCGGGGTCGCAATCGGTGAGGTTGTAGAACGCCTCGTCTTTCTCGAGCCGGTCTTTCTCGTAGCCCAGCCGCTCGATCATCTCGTCGAGCTCGCTGCGCAGCACGAAGGCGATGTCCCGCACGCCCAGGTACCGGCTGCACTGGGGACAGTGCACCTCCTCGCTGCCGGCGTCGGGGACGCTGTCGATGACGAACTGCCGCTCGCAGCGGGGGCACTCGAAGACTTCCGGGATCATGGCGTCTGGGACGAAGTGTACTCTCGGCCCGCGCGTGCGGCGCCATTTTCCGCTCCCGGCAGCCGCGCGGAGCCCGTACAATGCGTGCGAGCTCGCCCGCCACGGGCCGCCCCGGCGGCTGCCCC
>JBASRI010000499.1:0-8555 GCA_049273755.1 Thermoanaerobaculia bacterium | reverse complement strand
GAGGGGCCAGGCGTGCGGTCGAGCGCCTCGCGCGAGCCGCGCGCCGGTGGCGACAGCCAGGCCTCGAGCAAGTGCTCGCGACGTACCTAGCAGGTGGTGCCGGCGGCTCCCATGAAGCCCAGCGTCTGCGTCGGGAAGTTGCCGATGAGCGGAAAGACCGACGACAGGTCGATCGCCGGCACGCCGAACCACGTGGCGAGCGTGGCGCCGTACTGCTCGACCGAGGACGTCGGGATCCAGCGGCCGCGGTCGTCGTTGTACATGTCGTCGGGTCCTCCCATGACCAGCTCCGGGAAAATCGAGCCGGTTCCGGGGTTGGGCGTTCCGTAGAAGTTGCCGCCCGCCACGGCGGCGCCCATGACGAGCTGGTGGCTCGCCCAGCCGTGGTCGCTGCCGATCGAGCCGGCGTCGCCGGAGGGCTGGAGGGTGCGGCCGAAATCCGAGAGCGTGAACGTGGTGACCCGATCCGAGAGGCCGAGCTCGAGGGTCGCGGCGTAGAAAGCGTTCAGGGCCGCCGACAGCTCGGCGAGGTTTCCCGCGTGGTCCACGGCCTGGTTCTGGTGGGTGTCGTAGCCCCCCTGCGTGACGAAGAAGATCTGCCGGTTCAGCGAGAGCTGCGGCGAGCTCTGGTTCAGCTTGATGATCTTGGCGACCTGGAGGAGCTCATCTCCCAGGAACGTGGCGGGGAAGACGGTCGTGAGCGTGGGATCCACCGACAGGGCCGCGCTGATGTCCACGGCCTGCTGCGTGACGTCGCTGGCGGCCGCGATCAGCGCCGCGGAGCGGTCGATCGTGCGCGCGAAGTCCATGGAGTTTTTCCGCGCGATGTCGTCCGGCGAGCCGTAGTAGCCGTTCAAGATGAGGATCTGGTTCAGAGGGCCCGTGTCGATCGCGAGCGGGTTCTGGGCGACGCCGATGCAGAAGGTCGACGCACCGTCGATTGAGGTGATCGTAGGAAAGCCTGAACTCCCATTGCAGCCGAGCGTGGCATCGGCTATGCGACCGCCCCAGCCGGTGTTGATGCGCAGGTCGGCGCGCGCGGTCGACCAGCAGGAGATCTGGTCCGAGTGAGAGAAGAGCGAGTAGGGCAGAGGCTTCGCGTTGGCCGCGATCTCGGCCTGCGTCACGGGCTCGACGAGAGAGCCGACGTTGGAGACGATCGCGATCCGGTTCTGCTGGTAGAGCGCGTGGAGCTCGACCATGCTGGGATGGAGCCCGAAGGTCCGCCCGGTGCCGGAGAAGACCGGCGGCGTTCCGATCGAGAGCAGGTTCGCGGCGTCGATCCCCAGGCCGCCCGAGATCGGCCGTGCGGCGAGATACTGGTTGTAGTGCGCGGCGTCGGTCGGGATGATCACGTTGTTGGAGTCGTTGCCCCCGTCCAGGAACACGCACACCAGCGCGCGGTAGTCGCTGGGCGCGTTGGGCTTCGCCAGGAGGTTCATCAAGCCCAGCTTCCGCCAGCCGGCCTGGGCCGCCGCCGCGGAGAGCGCGGCGCAGGTGGTTCGCCGGAGAAAGTCGCGTCGCGAGTGACTCATGGCGGCTACCTCTGAATCTGGTATTGCGACGACACGGCGACCAGGTACAGCGCCTGTTGGGCGCGCCGCGCCGGGTCGGCGGGGTCGACGGTGTTGACGGCGGCGACGATGGAGCTGCGCAGCTCGTCGGACATCGTGCCGTGGAGCAGGAGTCGGTTGAGCCGGTCCACCAGGTTGGACGGGTTCGGCGCGAGCAGCGCGAGCTCCGAGAGGTCGATCGAGAGCCCATAGGGGGTGTCGTCGTTCAGGTCGACCGGGATGCCTCCCCAGAACGTCATCTGGTTGAGGAAATTGGCGCGCTTCAACGACGTCTTCGCGTTCATGATCCCGAATTCCGGCCCGAGCACCCCCGCGGAGGCCGGAGGGGCGAAGTAGGACTGCGGGAAGTAGCTGAAGACCGTGGGCGGGCGGAAGGCCGTCTGGCCCATCTCGCTCGCCATCCAGTTGTAGTGGCCGTCGGTTTGGCCCGTGCGGTCCGCGGATCTTGCGTTGAAGGCGCGCAGGACGGCGTTCATGTAGAGAACCGGCTCGCGCAGGTGCCCGTAGGCCGGGTCTGTCGGTTCCGTGCGTGCCTCCGGATCGAGCAGGATCGCTTTGACCATCGCCCAGAGGCTTCCGCGCTGGCCCGAGCCGTTTTCGTTGAAGAAACCGGCGACGCGCTCGACGTAGGCCGGGGAAGGGTTGGACGTGACGAGACTGTGGATGAGCTCGCGGGCCAGGTACGGCCCGACGTTGGGGTGCTGGAAGATCGCGTCGATGCCGCCGTTCAAGTCCTGGTCCCCCGTCTGACCCGCCGGGAGGACGGTCGGGTTGGGCAGGAAGCCCCCGAAGAGCGTCTTGGCGTCGGTGTCGTGGAGGTCCGGATCGTGCACCATCGGCGTGATGAAGTCGTAGCAGGTGGCGCCGCCGTTGGGCGCGGGGCAGGGGACATCCGGCACGTGCCAGCCGGTGTAGACGCGCTTGAACTGGTCGATGACGCTCTGGTTGTAAGTCGGAATCGGCTTCCCATCGACGTCGTTCTGGGTCGTGCCGTCCTGGTTCAGCAGCTCCGTGCCGATCGAGAAGAGCTGGAGGATCTCCCGCGCGTAGTTCTCGTTGGGGTCGTACTTGGTGGACGTGTCCATGTTCAGGAACTCGCCCATCGCGGGGTTCAACGTCACGTTCCAGAGCACGTCGCGGTAGTTGCCGAAGGCGTACTGGTCGAGCGTGCGCAGGTACGGCGCGAGGTAGGCCGGGTAGCCGATCGTGTCGGCCGAGACGACGACCAGCCTGTGGAGCGCCCACGACACGCGCTGGCGGAGCTGGTCCGCGCCGTAGAGCGCGTTGACGTAGAAGCGCGTCTGCAGGGGGTACATCGTGTAGTGGTCGCGGTAGCACGGGTCGTCGCAGGTCCCCGGCACGTCGTCCGGCCACAGCGGCAGTTGCGGATAGGTCGATGCCGGTTCTGCGTGCTGCGCCGCGAGCCAGGGTAAAGAGCCCGACGCGAGCAGCTTGCCGACCTCCGCGTCCGTGGGTCCCCAAGTCGCCTGCTCGAGGAAGCGGATGGCCTCCGGGCGGTGGAAGGTCTTCGTCATGAAGATGGCCATCTGTCCCCGGGTGACCGCGTTGTACGGGCAGTAGCTCGTGCCGCCGCAGCCGATCGTGATCGCCAGGCGGGAGAGCTCCTCGATCCAGGGCGCCACCGGCAGCGAGACCGGCACGTCGGAGAAGACGCCCTGCGCCGGAGGCGGCGCATAAGCGTTGCCGTGGTAAACCTTGAGGAGAAACACCGCCATCTGGCCGCGGGTGACGGGGTTCGACGGGCAGTAGCGCGGAGGCCCGGTGGCGCAGCCCCCCGTCACGCCCTCGGCGTAGAGCTGCTCGATCCAGTCGGCCGCGAAAGAGGCCACCGGCACGTCCGCGAAGATCGTGCCCGTCGCCGGGGGCGGCAAGTAGAACGAGCCGTGCTCGGCGCGGAGCAGGAAGACCGCCATTTGCGCTCGGGTGATCGAGGAGGAAGGGCAGTAGTTGCCGGCGCCGCAGCCGGCGGTGATTCCGTCGCGAATGATCTGCTCGACGGAGGCGTGGAAGGGGCTCGACTGCGGGACGTCGAGGTAGTCGGCGAACCAGGCCCGCGCAATCGTGCTCGTCGGCCCTCCCGGGTTCGTCACCGCCACGTCGTAGAGGGCGCCCGGAGAACGCGACGGCATCGTGGCCGCGATCCGCGTGGAGCTCGTGACGGCCGCGGAGACGAAGCTCCCACCCACCGTCACCGTGGCGCCGGTCTGGAACTGGTTGCCAACGACGTTGACCCCTGTGCCGCCCGAGGCGGGACCGGATGTGCCGTACATGTACGCAAATTGAAAAGAGGTGGCGCCGCGCGCGGAGGCCGCGGGCGCCACTAAAAATAGCGCCGCGAGAACCGCGGCGGAGAGACTCCTTCCCAAGGGACCCTGGAATCGGGCGTTCATGCGAGAAGGTTAGGCGCTTCCAGGCGGCTCCGCGACTGCCCGTGTGGTCCCGAAAACGGACAGGTGTTTTGAACGGTCCCAGGTCTCAGGTCCCAAGTTCCAAGTCAGGGTTCCTGGACCTGGGACCTGGAACCTGGGACCTGGGACTCAAGGTGGATCCGCGTATGCCCTGTACAGGGGGTCCGACGGCAGGCGGACGGGCGAGAGAAAGCCCCAGGCCCAGTCGTTGATCTCTTTCGAACGGGCACCGTACTTGTGGTCGTGCCCGGCGATCTCGTTCAGGACGATCGGGAAACCCCGAGACTTGAGCGCCTCGGCGACCGGCCGGACGATCGACAGCGGGAAAAGCGGATCGCGCGTGCCGACCACGATTCCGATCGGGATCTTGCGGTCGGCGAAGTCGAACAGGTTGAAGTAAGCCGGCTCGATCGCTCCGGCCGAGAGCGCGGCGGCCGCGAAGTACTCGGACTCGAGGGGCGCCATCTGCAGGCCGAAGACGGCGCCGGCCGAATGGCCGAAGAGATAGAGCCGCCGGCCGTCGATCGGCTGCTTCGACCGCACATCCTCGACCACGTCGCGCAGGAACAGGGGGCCGTCCTCCGGCGAGGCCCACCGCGCAGACTCGATCGAGTCGGGGCCGGCGAGAACGATGCCTTCCTTCTCCGCGAGGCCCTTCCACGCCTCCAGAAGCTCCCGCCCGTCGCGTCCGGAGCCGTGGAGCATCACGATCAGAGGCGCCGGATGCTCCGTCGAGATGTTCGGCGGAACGAAAGCATAGTAGGTGCGGAGCTTGCCGCGAGAGGTGATCGCGCGTTTCTCGATCTTCGAGTCCGCGCCTGGCGCGGCACCCGCGACAAACAAGAATGCCGCAACCACGGCCGCGCGCAGCCTCTGCCGTCTGCCGCCTGCCGTCTGCCGTCCGGTTTTTACCACCGGTGGTACGCGGGATGCCCCGGCTTGACCGCGACGAACGTGCCGCGGCAGGTCGCCGTGACCTTGCCCCCGGCTTCGAGCGTGGCTTCGACGACCGCGCGGTCCTCCTTCGACTCCACAACGCGGGCGGTCAGACGCAACGGCGCGTCCATCGGCGTGGGCCGCTTGAGCTGGACGTGAAAGTCGGCCGTGACGGTGCAGGGCGGCGTGTCGGCGCCCGACTGTTTCATGAGATGGTGCGCGGCTGCCCAGTTGCTGTGGCAATCCAGCAGCGCGCCGCAGATGCCGCCGTTGAGGATCCCCTCGAAGGCGAGGTGGTGGGGCTGCGGCCGCCATTCGGCCACCAGCGCGTCGCCCTCCGGGAAGCTCTTGATGCGCAGGCCCTGGTCGTTCGCGGGGCCGCAGCCGAAGCAGCGGTTCTCCGGCGCATAGGTGTCCTGCAGGCTCTTCACGCGGGCTATCTTCTCGCCGGCGCCCCCTTCGGGCAATCGGCTCTCCGGTCTCGGCGGCGAGCCGGAAGGCTTCGGAAAGGCCCACCCGGTCCGCGTCGGGAACGCTGCCGGCCGCCAGAGCAAGCGACACGCGGGCCTCCGGTTCCACCGGAGAGACGCTGGAAACCGCGCCGGGTTTTCCGGCAACCTGCTAGAGAATAGGAGCGGAGGTCCCCATGGGCACCGTGGAAGCGGCGAAAACCGAGGAGAGGACTGCGGAGAAGACCGAAGGCCGGCGCGACGCGCTCTCGATCACGGACCAGCGGACCGGAAGAGTCTACGAGGTCCCGATCGCCAACGGCACCGTCCGAGCGATGGACCTCCGGCAGATCAAGACCGCGCCGGACGATTTCGGCCTGATGTCCTACGATCCCGCGTTCCTGAACACGGCCTCCTGCTCGAGCCGGATCACCTACATCGACGGCGAAAAGGGAATCCTCCGCTACCGCGGCTACCCGATCGAGGTCCTGGCGGAGAAGTGCACGTACCTCGAGGTCGCGTACCTGCTTCTCTACGGCGAGCTCCCCAGCCGCAAGCAGTACCAGGAGTGGGTCCACGCGATCACGTACCACACCATGATCCACGAGAGCCTGAAGAAGGTCATGGACGCCTTCAACTACGATGCGCACCCGATGGGGATCTTGATCGCGACGGTCGCCGCGATGTCGACCTTCTATCCCGAGGCCCGCGACGTCCATGACGCGGCCGTGCGGACCAAGCAGATCCACCGCCTGATCGCCAAGATGCCGACGGTCGCGGCCTTCGCCTACAAGCACTCGATGGGAATGCCCTACGTGTATCCCTCGAATGCCCTGGACTACAGCGCCAACTTCCTGACGATGCTCTTCAAGACGCCGGCCGAGGACTACAAGCCCGACCCGGTTCTCGTGCGGGCCCTCGACGTGCTCTTCATCCTTCACGCCGACCACGAGCAGAACTGCGGCACCAACGCGATGCGCGGCATCGGTTCGGCGCACACCGATCCCTATTCGGCGGTGGCCGGTGCGGCGGCGGCGCTGTACGGGCCGCTTCACGGCGGCGCCAACGAGGAAGTCCTGAAGATGCTGGAGGAGATCGGCTCGGTCGCGCGGGTGCCCGCATTCATCAAGGAGGTCAAGGAAGGCAAGGGCGAGAAGCGCCTCATGGGCTTCGGCCACCGCGTCTACAAGAACTTCGATCCCCGCGCCAAGATCATCAAACGCATGGCCGAGGAGGTCTTCCAGGTCACGGGCCGAAACCCCCTGCTCGACCTCGCCCTCGAGCTCGAGCGCATCGCGCTCCAGGACGACTACTTCGTCAAGCGCAAGCTCTACCCGAACGTCGATTTCTACTCGGGGCTGATCTACCAGGCGCTTGGGATTCCCACGGCGGCGTTTACGGTCCTCTTCGCGATCCCGCGCACGTCCGGGTGGCTGGCCCAGTGGGAAGAGCTGCTGGAGGACCCGGAAGAGAAGATCGCGCGGCCGCGGCAGGTCTATCTGGGCGAGGGCGAGCGTCCCTTCGTACCGATGGAGACGCGCTAACCTCCTTGCTTTCTCTGGTGCTCGCGGCGGCGCTCCGAATCGACGTTCCCGGCGGCGCGATCGACGTGTCGATCCAGGGAGAGCACGGCACGTTGTCGGAGAAGGCGCTGCGCTCCTGGGTCGAGACGTCGGCCCGCGCCGTCGCCGCCTACTACGGGCAGTTTCCAGTGCCCCGCCTGGACCTCGCGATCCGCGCCGGAGGCCCGGGCAAGGTCGCGGGCGGGCGCACCTACGGGAGCCGGCGAGGAGCCTTCATCCGCATCACGGTCGGCGACGACACGACGGCTGAGGATTTGGCTTCGAACTGGGTGCTCGTGCACGAGATGGTCCACACGGCCTTTCCCTCGATGACCGGCCACGAGTGGATCGAAGAGGGGCTGGCGACGTACGTCGAGCCGCTCATCCGAGCGCGCGCCGGCCTGGTCCCGGCCGACGACATCTGGAAGTGGCTGTTATGGGGTCTGCCCAAGGGCGTCGACGGCATGGGAGGGCGGGGACTCGACGAGGCGAAGAGCTGGGGCGCCACGTACTGGGGCGGCGCGGTCTTCACCTTTCTGGCCGACGTCGAGATCCGGGAGCGCACGGGCAACCGCAAGTCGCTGGACGACGCGCTGCGCGGCATCCTGCGCGCCGGCGGCAACGTCACCGTATCCTGGCCGATCGAGCGCGCGCTGGACGCCGGGGACCGCGCCACCGGCGTGCCCGTCCTGCGCGAGCTCTACGAGAAGATGGGCAGGGCGCCGATGGACGTCGACCTGAAGGACCTTTGGAAAAGGCTCGGCGTCTCCTCGGCCGGAGGCCAGATGGTCTACGACGACAGCGCGCCGCTTGCGGCGATTCGGAAGGGGATCACGACGGGCAAGTGAGCGCGCCAGCGCGAGCGCGGCGCGGTCATCCCGAGCGTAGCGAGGGATCCCTTTCGAGTCACGGTGCGGCTACGAAAGGGATCCCTCGTCGCTGCGCTCCTCGGGATGACAAGGCGGCATGCGGCTAGAATCTCCGCCCATGACCGACAAACATGCCGCCCACGGGCGCGTCATCGAACGCCTCAAGTCTTCCGCCGAAGACGTGCGCCGGCTCTGCCGGGACCTGGACGAGGCCACCGCGTCCACGCGCACCGTGGCCGACAAGTGGTCCGTCAAGGAGATCCTGGCGCACATGGCGCGCGTCCAGCAGGTCTTCGAGCAGCGGCTCGACGCGATTCTGGCGAAAGAGGGCGCGCCGATCACGTCATACGCGCCGGAGGCCGATCCCGAGTTCCCCGCGATCGCGAAGAAACCCGCCGACGAGCTCTGGAAGTGGTTCGAGGACACGCGCAATCGCATCGTCGGAAAGCTCGAGAGGCTCTCGCCGGCCGACTGGCATCGGAAGGGGAGCCATCCCGAGTACCCCGTCTACGACGTGCATTTCGCGATGGAATACCTCGCGCACCACGAAGCCCATCACGCCTACCAGATGTTCACGCGCCGGCCGGCGGGGCGAACGCCGCACTGAACGTCGCTCGCGCTTCGTTCGGGATCTGCGCCCTGTCGGGCGCATCGGTCCGCGGCTCGGCCAAAGGGCCTCGACCGCGGACCTGATCCCTCGCTGCGCGCTCGCTCCCGCGGCGCGAACCTCCTCCCT
>JBASRI010000490.1:0-1513 GCA_049273755.1 Thermoanaerobaculia bacterium | reverse complement strand
AAGGGGCTCGATCGTTCGCCTGGTCCCTCGCTGCGCGCTCGCTCCCGCGGCGCGAACCTCCTCCCTCCCTTCGGTCGGGAGACTCTTCGCGCCGCGAACGGAAGCCCCGGTTGGTCGCGTTCGAGGCGACGCCGCCGGATGACTGGTCTACAATCGCCGCCACTTGAGCTCCCCTTCGTCTCAATCCCCCGGCTTTCTCCGCGCGGTCTCGCGCTGGGAGATCGTCGCGCTGTCGATCAACGACGTCGTCGGAAGCGGCGTCTACCTGATTCTGCCGGTGGCCGCCGCGGCGCTGCTGGGGCCGGCGAGCGTCTGGGCGATCCTCGCCGCGGGCTTCGCCGTGCTCCTGCTCGTGCTGTGCTTCGCCGAGGCGGGCAGCCTCTTCGACGAGCCCGGCGGGGCCATCGTCTACACTCGCGCGGCCTTCGGCGAGTTCGTCGGCTTCGAGGTCGGCTGGATGACCTGGATCGCACGCATCGCTTCGGTCGCGAGCCTCTCGGTCTTCTTCGCGCGCGCGGTCGGCTACCTCTGGGAGGGCGCCAACCGCGGTCTGGGCCAGGCGTTGACGATCGTGCTGCCGATGCTGGCGCTGACCTGGATCAACGTGCGCGGCGTGAAGTCGGGGGCGCGGACCGCGGTGTTTCTCGCGTTCGGCAAGCTCGTGCCTCTGGTCGTCCTCGTCATCGTCGGGGTCTTCGCGGTCCAGTGGGACCGCATCTTCCCGGTGCCGCTGCCGGAACGCCAGAACTTCATGAAGGCGGCGCTCCTGGTTCTCTTCGCATACGCGGGCTTCGAGAACACGGCGGCGCCGGCCGGAGAGTTCAAGAACCCGCGGCGCGACATCCCGTTCGCGCTGATCGTGATGATCACGATCGTCACCGCGATCTACACTCTCGTGCAGCTCGTTGCGATCGGCACGGTTCCGAACCTGGGCGAGTCGCAGACGCCGCTCGCCGATGCGGGGCGCCTTCTGCTGGGCCCCTTCGGAGGGCTGCTCCTGACGGTCGGCGCGGTCCTTTCGGTGCTCGGTACCAACAACAACACGATCCTCGCGGGGCCGCGGTATCTCTATGCGTTGGCCGAGGGCGGCCGGCTACCCCGCGTCCTTGCGAAGATCCATCCCCGCTACCGCACGCCCCACGTTGCGATCCTGACTCAGAGCGGCGTGGCCCTCCTGCTCATCGGGATCGACGCCTACCGGCACAGCGTGTCGCCCGGGAGCTTCGGCATCGCCGAGAACCTCGCCGTGCTTTCGGCGATCGCGCGCCTTGCAACCTACATCGGGACGTGCCTCGCGGTGCCCGTCCTGCGGCGCAAGCTGCCGGCCACGCCCCGCACCATCCGCCTCCCGGGCGGCCCCATCATCCCGATCCTGGCCCTGATCATTTGCATCTTGTTCCTCTCCGCCGCCGAAAAGCAGAATTTCAAAGCCGGAGGGATCGCGCTCGCCGTGGGCGCGCTGATCTACGCGGCGGGAGGGAAGAGAAAGACCGCATGAGAGGAGGGCGAGCTG